>CALGEE010000472.1 GCA_937881525.1 uncultured Sphingomonadales bacterium
ATGAACTTTGCTTCCTGTGCACTCAGATGACCCTGCAGATCGAACTGATCATCACCGTTCAGCATCCTAATCATCGACTGATCTGCATTTTCAAAAGAAGCCGTGACAGAATCTGAAATTATGAATTCGTCATCATCTGGCATTTGGTCGATTGCCGTCCAAAGGGCCGTTTGTTCTGCTAATCGATCCTGTGGAAGGTGAAGAAGTCTTCGCACTACGTTTTTATCAATAGGAACGTCTGTTGATAAAACTGCAGCGCGCTGTAGAAAATTCCGCAACTCACGAATATTGCCGGGCCAGGAATAGGCCATCATCTCTGCCAGACCATCATTGCTGACTTTGGGCGGGACGAGCCCAGAGCCGTCAGTTTCAAGCCCGTGCGAAATCGAGCGCGCTAATTCAGGAAGGTCACTTATGCGGTCTTGTAATGACGGGACTTGCAGCATGACCACCGAGATCCGATACATCAAGTCTTGGCGAAACTCACCTTTGTCGACTTTGTGTCCGATATTCTGATGCGTGGCGCATACCAACCGAAAGTCGATGGGCTGTTCGCTATTCGAACCGATGCGGCTTACGGCGCGGGCCTCGATTGCCCGCAAAAGCTTGCTCTGAAGCTCAAGCGGCATGTCACCGATCTCGTCCAGAAATAGGGTGCCGCCGGCAGCTTCCTCGAATCTTCCGATCCTCCGCGCCGCTGCACCGGTGAATGAACCTTTTTCATGACCGAACAGCTCGGCTTCTAACAAGTCGCGGGGAATGGCGGCGCAGTTCACACTGACAAGTTTTCCCTTGCGGCCTGACAATTTGTGAAGCGTTTGCACGACAAGCTCTTTGCCGCAACCGGTTGGGCCAACCACAAGCACATTTACATTGTACGGCGCAGCATTTTTTATATCAGCCAAGAGTGTTTTAATCGGTTCAGATGATCCAGATATCATCATGTCCTGTTACCGCCTGTTTATGCCGATACGTTTCTTGTCACGTTCAGTTGCTGATAATATTTGTTGACTTCTGTATTAGCAAGAAACCGAGCGTATGCACAACCATGTTGACGTTGGCTCAAACTATAATCCAGCAACTGAAGCATTAGTGCCTAAGTTTTGACTCTTTCGACGGCTTGGCAAATGGGATCTTATCAGGCGAATTACAGGTTTCGCCGCCTGAAATCCGGTTGTGGGGTGATCTGCACGGGCATGTGGCGGCTAAACCGTAGGCGCAAACATCAGATAATGATGGCCGCGCAACAGCCGGCGGAAAATAATAAATAATATCATGTTGAATCTCAGCGGCTGGTCAGGGTTGGCATGGCGCTTGCCTTTCTCGTTGCATGATGAAGATCGCACACAGAGTAGTTATTGATCAGGTCGCTTTCGACCTGGGCTCCGAAATATTGGAGTATCTCATTTTGCATGAGGTTGATGCTGTGTCGGTCATGGGCTGTGATCATGACGGTAAATGCAGCACCGACTTTTTGATCCTGTCGGCGCAAAGATCTGCCGAACTGGGTGGTCAACCGGGGGTTATCGAGCTTGCAAAATCAGTCGGGGCCAAGTCTGTCCTGATCGCAGACACCCGCGCTTCTGCCTATGGCATTACGACATCCTTGGGTGGTCGGATCGTGAACCTGTCACTGCCGAAAGATATGGCGCGGGATGATGCAAGGCAGTTCATTGTCACGCTATTGCACGGCACGGGGCGCGCGCTGGTAAGGTCTGATGGGTCTCGTCGGTTGTATGACCTGGCTAGACGCGTTGCAAAATCTGACGTCAGCGTCTTTATCAACGGCCCTAGTGGCAGCGGCAAAGAGGTGATGGCACGCTTCATGCACCAGCAATCTGCCCGCAAAGATAAGGAATTTATCGCGATCAATTGTGCAGCAATCCCTGATAACATGCTGGAAGCGATGATGTTTGGCCATGAAAAGGGTGCTTTCACCGGTGCGTCGACATCCAATGTCGGTGTGATCAGGGCGGCGGATGGCGGTACGCTTTTGCTGGACGAGATTTCGGAAATGTCGCTGCAGCTTCAGGCCAAGCTTTTGCGGGCGATCCAGGAACTGACCGTCACGCCGGTTGGCGGCACAAAGGCGATCAAGGTAGACGTGCGGATCTTTGCGACGACAAACAGGAACATGAGCGATGAATGTCGTATGGGCCGGTTTCGCGAGGATTTATTCTACCGCCTCAATGTGTTCCCCATCCAAACGCAGGCCCTACGCGAGCGACCCGAAGATATCGGCGCGATTGCGTATGAATTGGTCATGCGACATGTCAAAGATGTGACAGAAGCACCATTGCTGTCACCCGATGCGCTTGATCTGCTCATGGCGCATCATTGGCCCGGCAATGTCCGCGAGCTGGAAAATGTGATCCAGCGCGCGTTGGTTTTAAAGGACGGTCCCGTCATCACGGCCGATGCCATCAT
>CALGEE010000473.1 GCA_937881525.1 uncultured Sphingomonadales bacterium
TGTTCGGAAACATCAGCTGCGGCAGCGCAATAAAAAAGGCAGCGCCCAATGCCGACGCTGCCATCGCCGCAAGCAAGGCATCTGCGATGATGTGTGTCTGTGGCCGGTCGCCCTTTGACAAAAGCTCTGCCAAGCCACGGCGTAGGCCCAGGGACGCCAATTGCGCGGCAAATTCAACGATAAGCAAAGCATAAGCAAAGCGGCCCAGCGCTTCAGGGCCATAAAGCCGTCCCGCTATGAACAGGAAAGGCATCCGCGCTGCCAAGCGCAGCACAAACCCAAAGACATTCGTCCGCCCGCCCTTGGCAAGCGCTTGAATATCGTCTTCGTCGGTTCTGGCTGCGGTCAAGTGATGCCTCTGTTGGATGGTTAGCGGATTTGACCCGCCGTTACCAGCTTTCGGACTTGAGTGGACGGGCAAGTAATTCGGCAATAACCGCATCGACCGTGGCCGCGTTCGTCAACAACGCGCAAACGGCTGAGACGATTGGCATTTCTACGCCTAAAGCCGTTGCCGACTTCAAAAGCACTGGCGCTGTAAAAGCACCTTCGGCAACGGTTTTTCTGTCGGCCAGCAAGCTTTCCGATGCTTGCCCTTGCCCAAGTCCACGGCCCAAGGAAAAGTTGCGCGAATTTTCCGAACTGCATGTCAGCACTAGGTCGCCAAGGCCGGATAGCCCCGCGAGCGTTTCCGCTTTTGCCCCGCGTGCCAGGCCATAACGCTGCATTTCGGCAAAGCCGCGTGCGATTAAAGCAGCCCGGGCATTAAGGCCAAGGCCTGCGCCGTCGACGACACCACACGCAATTGCGAGCACATTTTTAACAGCGCCGCCAATTTCCGCACCCACCACGTCGTCGGACCAATAGGTGCGGAATGACGGTGTCGCAATCGCACGCATAAGGACCGAACCCAGCGCTTGATTTGCCGCAGCGAGCGTAACTGCAGTGGGCTGGCCGGCCGCGACCTCATGCGCAAATGTTGGTCCGGACAGCACCGCAAGCGGGTTGCGTGGTCGGACTTGCGCTGCGATGTCCGACACCAGCATTTGGGTGTCGGCCTCAATCCCCTTTGCACATAGGATAAGCGGCGCTTGTGTGTCGGGAAGGGCCGCCAGCGTTGTGCGCACATGCTGCGCGGGGGTCACGACCAATAGTGCGCCGCATTCTTCCATGCGCGTGAGATCGGCCGTCGCTTCGATCCGTGTTGATAATGCTGTACCCGGCAGGAAGATGACGTTTTCATGCCGCGCGTTCACACTCCGCACAACGTCTTTTTCGCGCGCCCAAAGCAGCACATGGTCATGGACTTGCGCCATGACCGCGGCAAGCGCAGTGCCCCATGCGCCGCCGCCAATGATACCGACCGGATAAATGCCTAAGCTCATGCCTTCACGCCTGCACCGCGTGCCGGCGCGGCATTGAGGTCAAGCGGCCATCGCGGCCGTGCCACAAAGTCCAAACCATCCGTCAGCCCCATCGCGAACCGCTCTGCGCCTGCCCACGCGATCATTACGCCATTATCGGTACACAACCACAAAGGCGGGGCGACAAAGCGCATACCGCGCTGCGCAGCGAGCTTCTGAAGCATTTCGCGGATGGGGACATTGGCCGCAACGCCGCCTGCGACGACCAACGCTGCGGGCGCGTCAATGCGATCAAGCGTATATGTGATCCGGTCATACAAACAATCAATCACCGCCAACTGGAACGACGCGGCGATGTCCTCAATTTTATACTGGCCGGTTGCATGTGCACGAAGAACTGCGCTTTTGAGGCCAGCAAAGGAGAAATGCGGTTCATCCGCACCTTTCAAGGGTCGGGGCAAGGGCACGTTGTCGGGGTTGCCCATGGCCGCGGCGCGCTCGACCGCTGGTCCACCGGGAAAACCGAGGCCCAATATCTTCGCTGTCTTGTCAAATGCCTCTCCGACGGCATCATCAATAGTGGTCGCCAGCCGGTTATAATCGCCTACGCCGTTGACCCGAAGCAACTGGCAATGACCGCCCGAAACGAGCAACAGCAGATAGGGAAATTGCAGATCGGCATCAATCAGCCGGGGTGACAGGGCGTGGCCCTCAAGGTGGTTGACCGCCATCAATGTTTTACCAGATGCCATGGCGAGTGCCTTTGCCGTGACCAAGCCGACCATCACGCCGCCGATCAGACCAGGGCCAGCGGTCGCAGCAATTGCATCGACGTCGTTAAGGGTCAGGCCAGCGTCCGCCAAAGCGGTCGCGACCAGTGGCGTCATCAGTTCGGCATGCGCGCGGGCGGCAATTTCGGGGACTACGCCACCAAAGGCCCGATGATGGTCCTCTTGTCCAGCCAGGGCATGGCTAAGAATCGTCCTGTCGGAACGCACGATTGCTGCTGCGGTTTCGTCGCAGCTGGATTCAAGGCCAAGGATGATTACCATTCCGCTTTCCCATAGGTGGACGTGGCGTTATGAACAAGTCGCATGACAGTTTCTATATTCACAGCCCAACGTCCTTTACGTATCGGAACGCGCCGTTCTCCGTTGGCTTTGGCGCAAGCCGAGATGACGATGGCCGCGCTCAAAGCGGTCCATAATCTGCCCGATGACGCGGTGACGCTCGTCCCGATGTTGGCGACAGGGGATAAAATTCAGGATCGGCCACTTGCCGATATTGGCGGGAAAGCCCTTTGGACCAAGGAGTTGGAGCGCGCGCTGATCGACGATCAGATCGATATCGCCGTCCATTCGATGAAGGATGTGGAAACATGGCGTGCCGATATTTTTGTGATTTCGGCCATGCTTCCCCGCGCTGATGTTCATGACCGGTTGATTGGAGCGCTCGCGCTTGAGGGTCTTAAGCACGGCGCGCGGATCGGGACGTCTAGTCCCCGGCGTGCAGCCCAGTTACAACGCGCGCGGCCTGATGTGCAGATCGTGCCATTGCGTGGAAATGTCGCGACGCGGCTTGCGCATATTGATGCAGGTGACGCAGATGCCACATTGCTCGCGGCCGCGGGGCTTGACCGTTTGGGCATGGCCGACGTGGGCGCAAAATTGTCGCTCGACGCGTTTTTGCCAGCAGCATCGCAAGGCGCAGTCGGCATTGATTGCTTGGCCAGCCGCGCAGACCTGATGCCCGTCATTGCCGCAATCAATGATCCCGATACGTTTGTGGCAGTGAACGCCGAGCGCGATTTTCTCGCTGCCGTGGGCGGCAATTGCCATTCGCCAGTTGCCGCATTGGCTCGGATTGAGGGAACGCAGATCAGATTGCGTGCCGAAATTTTCACTGCCGACGGCAGCGAAATGCAGTGTGGCGAATGCCTGTATGTGATTGGTAGCGATGGTGCGGCGCAGCTTGCGCAAGAATTGCTGGGTAAAGCGAGCGCAGATCTGCGGGGGATGTTCGCATCGTGAAGTTGTTAATCATCCGGCCGCAACCCGGAGCGGATGCCACTGCACATCGCCTGCGCGCGGCTGGACATGCGGCGTGTCTCATGCCGCTGTTCGTCATTGAACATTTGCCGGTGCAGCGTGTGTTAGCGGAAGGCTATGACGCGATATTGCTTACCAGCGGCAACGCCGTCCGGGCCGCAGCGGGTCACCTGACAGGCGATCATAATCTGCCGGTTTATGCGGTGGGCAGTGCTACCGCCAGTGCGTTGCACAAGCTGTCGGTGCCGGTTGCCAAAACGGGTTCGGAAGGCGTGGAAGCGCTGGTGAAGGTGGCCGGTGCGGATGGCCACAAGCGTCTGTTATGGCTCGCGGGTGAGGACCACACTGCTATCCCACAATTAAATGGGATCAGTATTGATGTCGAAACCGTCTACCGAAGCGCAGCAGTCAGCACGCCGGATGACTTCGCTAGCAAGGTAGCCCTAAGCGACCTAGTCATCGTGCATTCGTCCCGCGCTGCAACGTATTTTGCGGGCCTTTGCGATGCGTTGGAACTACACCGCGGCGCCATCACGCTCGCAACATTCTCAAGTGCGATTGCGCTGTCGGCCGGTATGGGTTGGGCATCGATGATTGTTGCAGACACGCCGAATGACGCTGCGTTGCTTGATGCAATTAAGAGGCATTTTGAAATGGCGCATTGCGCATCTTGACGGAACGCGGCTATCGAGGGACCAACATGAGCGATTATCCAATGGCACAATCGGCACAGACTGCTTCGCGCGGCAAGATGAAATTCAAGCACATGATGCCTCTTCTTCTGATTGCCTTTGCGGGCGGCGCCATGGCGACATGGTGGCTTGCAGATTCTTTTGGCATATTGACGGCGCCCGGCGCGGTCGATGCAGAGGAGGCAGACGGCAACAATACCCCACCATCGGCAGTGAATGTGGCGCCTGTGTACCCTCCGACTGCAGGTATGACTGCGCAGGTTGAGGGTCAGGTTGTGCCGGTTTATGTAACGGATTCCGCTATCTCGAATGATGCATTGCGAGGTGAAGGGCTGTTGCTGACCTATGCCGTACGCCGAACACTCGATAATGGCGCGCCTTTGGGATATTTGACTGAACAACTTCGGCTGCGTTTCGGCGCAACTCAGCCACAAGCCGTTAGAACGGTTATTTCGGCAGCTAAAGCACCCGTCACAATCGCAAATTTACAAACTGAGTTAGGCGGTCTTGCGCCCGAGTTGATAAGCGGTAATCGCGAGGATGGTGTCTGGGCAATGATGACGCAGGAGCTGTCCCAGCTTTTCGTTCTGCGTCGCGATGGCGTCGCTGCGCTGGCGCCGGAGCAGCGGTTGGTTCGGGTACAGGCGCTGATCGAAGGAGGCAAAATGGCCGCCGCAATGCAGGAAGTTGCGGCCATGCCTGGCGCATCTGCCGCGGAGTCCTGGATGGTCCGGGCAAAACGCTACACCGATGCGCGCAAGGCGCTCGACCGGCTGGAGCAAATGGCATTAAATCGCCCTGTGGTCATGCTTATGGCCCTACCAACGGCCACCGAGGTGCCTGCGCCCAAGGCGTCGCAAGCCCGCTCTGAGGGTTTCTAAAGCTTGGCCCCAGTCAGCAGCGGATGGCCCGCGATTGCCCTTGAACTTTATCTTATCTTGCGCCTGACCGGGACCTGAATGTTGCAAATGTCCGCGCCGCCCGCTGGCACATTGAAAAACGGATCGCGCCGATTGGCGCGCGCGTCGGCATAAGCCGCAAAGCTGTCGCTGTCGGTGGAGAGATATTCAAAGGCGGGCACATCCTTTGTCTCATTGCCAAGCCGCACAGACCGGATCGGCACGCGCTCTTCCTCTTTTTCGTAAAAGCCTAGTTGGCCAGTGCCGCGCGGCAGGCTGGACATATGCTCAATGCCTTCGATGACGCGACCCACAAGCGCGATGTTCCGATCAAGATGTCGTGGCGCATGGCCGATTACGGTGTAGAGCTCAGCGCCAGTGCCGGTGTCTGGTGAGAGGTTTCGGCCAACGCCGACCATGCCGTAGCAGTGGGTTGGCCAAACCCCCTCACTGCTTGCCGCTAACGGCCAACCAACGAAGAACCCGTGGGCAGCAGCATAGGCGTCGCGCCTTCCGTAGGCCCTTGCAAAAATCCAGACCTTACCGGGCCAGTTAGGGGTAATGTAATTCTTCTGCTCCACAGTTGCCAAGCCCTCGGGCAAAGCCTTCTTCTCGGTCGCATCGCCCCATTGTGCGACATAATTGTCCTGTACGCGATTGATGCTGGTGCCATCCCACCACTTTGCGGCTGCAAGTTTGCGGATATTGCTGACCCAACCCTGGCTGAACGGCGCAGGGATTAGTTGAATGACGACGCGGCGTGGCTTGCCTTTCGAATCGGGCGCAAGGTCCATGACCATCAGGTCGGATGGCGCAATGGCCACCCATTCGTCCGCTTTGGCTGATGCCACGATTTCGGACGGCGCAGGATAGGTTTTGACCTCTTGCGCAGAAACGGGGAGTGCGGCGCTCATCGCGGTGCTGGCGAACAGGGACAGATTTCTTTTCATCGATAGGGTTATGGCAAATCACTGTGCCTTGCGAAAGCGCAAAGGAGCGGCTAGGGGCGTGCGTCCCCAAGGGGAATGCGGAGACGTGGCCGAGTGGTCGAAGGCGCACGCCTGGAAAGTGTGTATAGGGGTGACTCTATCGTGGGTTCGAATCCCACCGTCTCCGCCAAATATACCAA
>CALGEE010000474.1 GCA_937881525.1 uncultured Sphingomonadales bacterium
GAGCGCGGGTTGCGGCTGGTGGTTTTCTGCTCGATGGAGATGGCGGGGGACAGCCCCTCAATATGCTCGACATTGGGCTTCTGCATCATTTCCAGAAACTGGCGTGCATAGGCTGATAGTGACTCGACGTAGCGGCGCTGCCCCTCGGCATAAATGGTGTCGAACGCGAGGCTGGACTTGCCCGAACCCGACAGCCCAGTGATGACGATGAGCTTGTCGCGCGGCAGGTCGATATCGACGCCTTTGAGATTATGCTCGCGCGCACCGCGCACCTTGATGTGGGTGAGTGACATAGCTCAGCTTGTTCCAGATTTGTTCTAAAAGCGCAAGACCGCGCTTCTCCCAAGAAATGGGACAAAAGTGAACGAATTTCAAGGCGGACTTTTGCCGCATCTTGCATCCATGCGCATTTGTCGCTTCTAACGCGTTCAAAAGCATGCTTGAGTGAATGTCATGGAACCTGAACTAACTAATCACCCGATCAGCGGCGAACCACTACCCATTGCAACGCCTGCCGCCACAATGGTGATTTTTCGAGCCAATCCCGATGGCGGAGCGCCCTTGTTGTTGATGGTCGAGCGGGTCAAGGCAATGGCCTTTGCGGGCGGAGCGGCGGTGTTCCCTGGGGGTAAGGTTGACCCTGCCGATTTTGATTATGCCCAGATGTTGGGCGGGCCCCTGCTGCTGGATGAGGCGGCTGCGCGGCTGGCCGCAATTCGTGAGACGATTGAGGAAGCGGGCTTAGCGCTTGGGCTTTCCGGTGTTTCGGATGCAGCCAACTGCATTGATGCCCGTGCCGCGCTGCATGGCGGCGACAGCCTTCAGGCGGTCTGCAACCGCTTTAGCTGGGCGCCCGATTTTGAACAACTGGTCCCATGGTCGCGCTGGCGGCCGCCCGGCCATGAAAATGCTAGCCGGGTTTTCGATACGCGCTTTTATCTCGTTGATGCTGGCGACACGCCGCCGCTGGCGACCGTTGACCAAACCGAAAACCGGATGCTGTTTTGGGCCACTGCGGGCGAGGTTCTGGAGAAAGCCGACAAAGGCGAAGTGAAGATTATCTTCCCGACGCGGCGCAATCTGGAACGGCTTGCAATGTTTGGTGACTTTGATGCCGCCGCTGCGCACGCGACGGCACATCCGGTGTCGACGGTACTGACTTTTGTGGAGCAGCGCGCGGACGGAAGTTGGCTGTGCATCCCCGACGGGCATGGCTACCCCGTGCTTGAGGAGTCGCTCGGTAGCGCCATGCGGGGTTAACCCGCCCTCCTGCCTGCGGGAGGACGTTAGGTCAGCTTTTATACGCCGCCGAAATCAATCCTCAGGCGCGATGGTCACGATCAATCCATCAAGCGCATCGCTGACCGGAATTTGGCACGACAGGCGCGAGGTTTCGTTGCGGTGGTCGGTGCTGTCAAGCAGATCGTTTTCGTCCTCGCCCATTTCAGGCAGGCGGTCGGCAAAGGCAGGATCGATATGCACATGGCAGGTGGCGCAAGAACAGCAGCCGCCGCAAAGCGCGAGCAGTTCATCAAAACCATTGTCGCGGATGACTTCCATCAGCGATAGGCCGTTTTCAGCTTCGACTTCGCGGCCTTCGCCGTTACGTGAAATTACCGTGACTTTGGCCATGAAAAGCTCCCTTAATCCTAAACAATGTCGGACTGATAGGTTGCACTTGCCGACATGTGAAGCCCTAATTTGATGGGGATAAGTTAGGGCGCACACTTGGCCAGCGTGACACGAATGCCTATGTCCCGACCCAACAGAATCAGAAAGACCTTCTATGACCGAAAATCGCCACGCACCCGTTGTCATCATTGGCTCTGGACCTGCCGGCTATACTGCTGCCGTTTACGCCGCGCGCGCCAATTTGACGCCGATGATGATTACGGGAGTCGAAATAGGCGGGCAACTGATGACCACGACCGAAGTCGACAATTGGCCTGGCGATGATGCAGGTGTCATGGGGCCTGAATTGATGGAGCGGATGCGCAAGCATGCTGAGCGTTTCGGAACGCGCATTGAAAATGACTATATCGAAAAAGTCGACTTTTCGAAGCGGCCATTCGTGCTGACTGGGGGGGCAGGCGACTACACCGCCGACTCGGTGATTATTGCCACAGGCGCAAGCGCCCAATATCTTGGCCTGCCCAGTGAAACTGCCTTCATGGGCAAAGGTGTGTCGGCTTGCGCGACCTGTGACGGATTTTTCTACCGCAATAAGCCAGTGGCCGTAATCGGTGGCGGGAATACCGCTGTGGAAGAGGCGCTGTATTTGACCAACATTGCGAGCCATGTGACCTTAGTACATCGCCGCGACAAGTTAAAAGCGGAGAAAATCCTGCAAGACCGGCTGTTCGCGCGGGAGGCAGAGGGCAAAGTTACCATTAAGTGGAACTACAGGCTGGATGAAGTCTTGGGCGATGCGATGGGCGTCACCGGCATGCGCATCGCGGCGACCGATGGCGACGGCACTGACGATATCGAACTCCACGGCGTTTTCATCGCCATTGGGCACAAGCCGAACACCGGCATTTTTGAGGGCCATCTCGATATGGCGGGCGGCTATATCAAAGTGCGCGGTGGCTTCGAAGGGCAAGCGACTGAAACAAGCATCCCCGGCGTTTTTGCCTGCGGCGATGTGATGGACCACATCTACCGGCAGGCCTGCACAAGCGCGGGTACTGGTTGCATGGCGGCGCTCGACGCGGAACGGTTTATCGATGCGGTGGCATAAGCCGCTTTACCCCGCGGCTTTCTTCTCCTGACGGAATTTATGGAGAAGCGGTTCGGTGTAGCCATTAGGCTGCGTCAGGCTTTCGAAAATGAGGGCGCGCGCGGCCTTTAATGCAAGGCTATCCCCTAACAGTTTTTCATATAACGGGTCGCCAGCATTTTGTGCGTCGACCTTCGCTGCCATCTTCGTCAGTGCAGCGTCCACTTGCGCCTCGGTCGCAATGCCGTGCAGCAGCCAATTGGCAATATGCTGCGATGAAATGCGTAAAGTGGCCCGGTCTTCCATAAGGCCGATGTCGTGAATATCGGACACCTTGGAACAGCCAACACCTTGGTCAATCCAGCGTACGACATAGCCCAATATGCCTTGGGCGTTGTTTTCCAATTCTTGGGCCACATCCTCGTCTGACCAATTGTGGCCAGCAGGTGCGACGGGAATGGTCAGCAATGGGTCAAGACCCGGCGTTGGTTCCTTGGCAAGTTCCGCCTGGCGGGCAAAGACGTCAAATGCATGATAATGCATCGCGTGCAACGTTGCTGCCGTGGGCGAGGGCACCCATGCGGTATTCGCCCCTGCCTTGGGATGGCCGATTTTCTGAACCATCATGTCCGCCATCATATCGGGTGCGGCCCACATGCCCTTGCCGATTTGCGCCTTGCCGCTGAGGCCGCAAGCCAAGCCGATTTGGACATTGCGCGCCTCATAAGCCTGAATCCAGGACGAAGCTCTCATCTCCGCTTTGCGGATCATAGGTCCGGCTTGCATCGAGGTGTGCATTTCGTCGCCAGTGCGATCAAGGAAGCCCGTGTTTATGAAGACAATTCGGTTGCGGACGGCGTGAATGCAGGCGGAAAGGTTCGCGCTGGTGCGGCGTTCTTCGTCCATGACGCCGACCTTGATGGTGTGGCGGGCAAGGCCAAGCACATCTTCGACAGCGTCGAAAAGGTCGTTGGTAAAGGCGGCTTCTTCTGGGCCGTGCATCTTTGGCTTAACGATATAGATGCTGCCTGCGCGGCTGTTACGGTGCGTGCCAAGTGCCTTTAAATCATGAAGCGCGCAGAGTGACGTGAATAGCGCGTCCAATATGCCTTCGGGTGCTTCGCTGCCGTCGGGCAATAAAACGGCTGGATTGGTCATCAGATGCCCGACATTGCGGACGAACATCAGGCTGCGACCAGCCAGCGTCAGGCCATCATAGTCGCGATCGGGCTCAAGCGCGCGGGTGACGGTCTTTCCGCCCTTGCCAAAACTGGCGACAAGATCGCCACGCATGAGGCCAAGCCAGTTGGTGTAGGCCGCAACCTTGTCATCGGCGTCGACTGCTGCGACCGAGTCTTCCAAATCGATGATCGTCGTGAGCGCGGATTCAAGGATGACATCGGCGATGTGCAATTCATCTGTCGCGCCAACCGGGTGCTGCGGATTGACCAAGATTTCAATATGCAGGCCGTGATGTTTGAACAGATAACGCGCGGCGTCACCGACTTGCGCCTTTGCGACAAAATATGGGCTTTCGCCGCCAGCCAAAGCTGCTTGCCAACCGGGAATGGCCTCGTCAAGGAAGCTGCGCGCATAGGCCACGACTGCCGCGCCACGATCCGTGTCATAAGCGCCGGGCCGTGCAGCTGGCGCGGGCAGGACGTCGGTGCCATACAACGCGTCATATAGGCTGCCCCAGCGGGCATTTGCGGCGTTCAGGACGAAGCGGTCATTAAGGCTTGGCACGACAAGTTGCGGCCCAGCCATAACAGCGATTTCGGGGTCTACATTCTGCGTGCCGATGCTGAATGGTGTTGGCTCGGGGACCAAATAGCTAATGTCGCGCAAGAAGGCTTGATAGGCCGCCATGTCGGTAATTGGGCCGGGATGGGCGCGATGCCATGCGTCTAGCTGCGCCTGAATATCGTCACGCTTGGCCAGCAGCATCCGATTGTGCGGCACAAAGCGGTCAAGGATGTCGGTTAGGCCCTGCCACAGAGTATCCGCAGCAATGCCAGTGCCAGCAAGGGCACGGCTTTCGTTAAACTCAACAAGCTGCGCGGCAATCCGAAGCCCGGCGCGCGTTACATATTTGGTCATATTTTGGCTCCAGCGAAAAACGGCGCCCCAGGGAGATTTATAGTGTTGCGACTCCCCTAACGGCAGTTGCCCAACGACAAAAGGAAAAAACTGCGACGGCATTTTATTTGCTGGCGCATCATTAAAAATCCATCAAACTCCGCAAATGTTTTGCAAACAAGCCCTGAAGCCGGACGGATATCCCTGCCGCCATATGCGCGATCGGCGGCAGTTCAAAATCCCGCAAATGGGTCGCGGTAATAATTTGTCTGCAATTAACCGGACACCATCAAAATAGCGGCCTGCTTGCTTCTTTAAGGATCATTGCTTAAGGACTGTCCCGTCATCTGGGGAGTAGCCAGTCGTTCAAAACGAACGAGACATGCATCAACATATTTGGCTGAGAGGTCATGGTTCAAGGCGAGACCAATGGCATCGGCAATCCGTACCGGTCGGGCGGGATGGCCGGTGGCATTGCGTCGAAAAACTGCCTGACCTGAACGTTTTTATGGAAATCTTCTTCACCTCTACCTTGCTCGTCGCGATTGCGGAAATCGGCGATAAGACCATTTTGCTGGCGATATTGCTCGCCACCCGCTGTAAAAAGCCGCTACCCGTCATCGCGGGCATATTCACCGCCACCATCGCCAATCATGCAGTTGCCGCATGGGCGGGGAGCACGCTTGCCTCAATCTTCATGAGCGAGGTATTCCGCTATGCAGTCGCCACTGGCTTCATTTTGATGGCCGCATGGACGCTGGTGCCTGACGATATCAAGGTCGCATCACAACGCGGCGCTTTTGTCGCGACCACCATCGCCTTTTTCTTCGTCGAAATGGGCGACAAAACGCAGGTCGCGACTATTGCTTTGGGCGCGCAATATCATGCGGTTTGGGCAGTCGCCGCCGGAACAACATTGGGCATGATGATCGCAAACGTCCCCGCTGTTTTTCTAGGCAAGCAACTGGTTGCAAAAATTTCGCTGCGCACCGTGCACAAAATTGCCGCTGCGCTGTTCTTGGTTCTGGGTCTACGGCAGCTCTGGGAGTTGTCGAACCCCGCCTAAACTGTTAGGCGCGCCGCAGATATTCAGCTTCGGAAAAAATGTGACATGACAGACAGCATTAAAAAAGTCGTTCTGGCCTATTCGGGCGGGCTCGATACCAGCGTCATCCTAAAATGGCTGCAGGTCGAATATGGTTGTGAAGTTGTCACCTTCACCGCTGATTTGGGTCAGGGGGAAGAGCTTGAACCTGCGCGCGCGAAAGCGGTGTTGATGGGCGTGCCGGACCACCATATTTACATTGATGATTTGCGTGAAGAATTTGTCCGCGACTTTGTTTTCCCAATGATGCGCGCCAATGCGCGCTATGAAGGAGATTATCTGTTGGGTACATCGATTGCGCGCCCGCTGATTTCGAAACGGCTGATCGAGATCGCCGCCGAAACTGGCGCTGACGCGATTGCACATGGCGCAACCGGTAAGGGCAATGACCAAGTTCGCTTCGAGCTGTCGGCTTACGCGCTGAACCCCGATATCAAAGTCATTGCCCCTTGGCGTGAATGGGACCTCAC
>CALGEE010000475.1 GCA_937881525.1 uncultured Sphingomonadales bacterium
GTGACTTGCTGGATTCCAAGTGGATATGTCCTCTGGATTAGCCCAACCAAGTGCCGTTGCCGCTAAAAACGCATTGCCATAAGATGCGCCGGTCGAAATTTGATGTAGATCTTGGTCAAGCCCTGTGACGTCTGAGGTTGCCTGTAACCAAATTTCGTTCTTGGTGCCTCCACCTACGGCAATAACACGTTTTGGTTTGGCATTAACTTTTGTGAATACATCTGTTATGTGACGCGTAGCATACGCGATCCCTTCGATCGTCGCCCGGTAAATGTCAGCACGATTATGCGTAAGATTTAAACCAAAATAAGCACCTTTTGCGTTAGGATTATGGATCGGTGTTCTTTCTCCTGAAAAGTGAGGCAAACAAATCAGTCCTTTTGCACCCAAAGGCGACAGCGCGGCTTCTTGAGCTAGTTTTTCAAAAGCTGTAGATTTATCAAGATCTTGAGCTAATTCATCGCGAAACCAATGTGTCAATGTTCCTGATGTTGCAAGGCCCGCCATCATTGCAAACGTACCTTCATATAGCCAAGGTGCATGCCACAGGCTAGGTTCGGCAGTCTGTTGATCCACCAATGCGATAATGAATATGGTGGAACCATACATGACCATCATGTCCCCCGCTGATCTGACGCCAACACTAATTGCTTCGGAGGCTGCATCAATAGTGCCGCAAGTAACCACTGTATCCAAAGAAAGGCCAGTTTCTTGTGCAGCACTTTCAGTTATTGGGCCTACAATATCAGTAGACCACATCAATTTAGGCAACTTTTCTAGGGGGCAAACTCCTGCAATATCATCCCATGTCTGTTTTTTTATATCATAAAGAGGGCCAAAACTGGCCGCGGTGTAGTGATCCATTACGTATTTACCGGTCAAACGGTGAACTATAAAAGACGTAGACGTTAATATCTTGTGAGTTTTTTTCCAGATATCAGGTCGATTGCGCTGCAACCAAAGTATCTTTGGACCCACTGATTGCGATGTAAGTGCATTGCCGCCATGTGCAAGAATGACATCTGGTTCTAAACTATCGTTTAGATCAAGGATTTCTTTATGAGCTCGGGTGTCAACACCATAAAGTACTCCGTTTGTTAAAGCCTCTCCCGTCTCATCAACCGGCAACATACAAGGTCCAATCGCAGACACGGCGACTGCCCCTATCACTTTTGGATCAATGCGACTTTGGGCTAATAGGTTTTTGGTTAAATATACAAAATCACCCCACCAGTCTTGCATAGCGTCATGTTCGGCCCAACCCGGGCGCGGGACCTGCATCTTATGTGCACGGGCTGCTTGTGCTATAATGTTGCCTGCACTATCGACTATTACACCCTTTGACTCGAATGTTCCTATATCTATGCCCAAAGTTGCGCGCATATTACCCCCTTTCTAACTTTAAATCAGTTGTCACCATTTTTAAGGCTTCAACAGTCAAATAGGTTAGATCTCTTAAATCGCCTAAATCGCAACATTCAATGGTAGAATGAGAATAACGCATAGGAAAACCAATATCGATTGATGCTATGCCCCGACCGACAGTTTGTACATAAGAAAGGTCGGTCAACACCCCAACTTGCGCCGAGCGTTGCAGGTGGATCCGAGCATTTTTAGCGGCCGTTTCCAACAGATTGACCATGGCAGGGTGGGGGATGGTACCATTCAACGTGCCGCGTCCATGAAAGGAATAAAGAGACATCCCAGGTCCTTTACCCAAGACCATATCACCGCGATCGGCCATGTCCGGGGTGTCTGTTGCTTGCATCAAATCAATTTGCATTGCGATGTCGGGGTTTAGCATTTGAGCAGCTACAACCGCCCCCCGTAAATTGAATTCTTCTTGAACGCTCCAGACTAGATGAACGGTACAATTTGCAGGAGATTTGATCAATTGGCGGGCCACAGAAAGTAAAACTGCGCATCCTGCTCTATCGTCAACTGAGGTACCCGCTATACGATTTTTTGCAAGCTCAATCACTTGTGGGCGATATACCACGGGTGTGCCGATCTTTATGCCAAAAGCCTCAACCGCAGATTTTGAACTGCATCCCACATCTATATGGATCTCAGGTGCAGTAAGGACCTTATATTTATCGTCAACACTCGTTGCATGGTGGGCTTTGTTTATGATGATACCATTAACATCATAACCTGGTTGGATGCAAAGAGTGACCGCTTGGGCCGCCATGGCGCGTTCTGAAACCCCGCCCATGCGTTCTACCCTGATCAGCCCATCTGCTTCTATTTTTCGTACGAAAAACCCTAATTGATCCATATGGGTAAATAGCATTGCACTGGGCAAGCCGGGATCACCTTGAAAGGTAGTTATTACATTTCCTAGGCGGTCAACGCTGCTTGCCTGGCCAAGTTTATCTAATTCTGAACGAATGTCAGCGGCCACCCGTTCTTCATGACCCGAAAGACCCACGGTCATCATCAGTCGAGTTAAATCCTGGCGCAGAGTGGCAATCATATCAAACCTTTCCGAGAATTTCGAACCGTAGCCATAAAGTCATCTGCCCGGTCAGGGTCGACGGCGTTCCATGTATTGCCGTCATATTTTAAAGACGAACCAACTATACACCCATCAGAAATTCTTAGCACATCTTCTACAGTATTATGTTTAACACCTGTATTAGCCAACACGGGTGTGTGCGGCAGCGCCGCTTTTACTGCTTCTAGATCAGTAAGCGCGGCGGCTTCTCCGGTTATTTGCCCTGATACCAAAACAGCATCTGGCACAGACGAAAATACGGCAGATCTAGCCCTGTCTGCCAAAGATCGACGATCTTGGCTGTCTGCAAACTCAGCGCTTACATTATAAAGAACTGCCAAATCTAAATTGCCAAGTCTTTTTCGGTAGCGCAAGGCCTCACCAGCATTAGGCGCCCAAATTCCCATGTCACTTGCGTAAGTGCCAGTGAAAATCTCACGAATAAATTGTGCTCCAGTTGCGGCGGCTAATGCTATCGATGATTTTGGATCCCACAGGACATTTACCCCAAAAGGCAGAGTAATATCGTTTTTCAAGCGGCCGATGACGTAAGCCATTGTTGCAGTAGAGGCTACGTCAACTTGAAATTCATATGGGCGGTCATTTTCATTCCCAAACATGATCGCATCAAATCCAGCCCTCTGTAGTGCTATCAAGTCCTTTCTGGCTGCATCGACACAACCTTCTAGGCCAAAATCTGCATCATGAAGTGGCGTGCCAGGCATTGCTGCTAGGTGGACCATGGCGATGATTGGTTTCTTCGTCCCAAATACTTTTTTGAAGTTATTCATACGGCCTCGTCAATGTTAAGGGTTTGCAAATTATTTTGAACACCCTAAGATAATATTAACATGTTAGGCGCGATGATGGGCTTTTTGCAACTAAAGACACGTAACTTTGAGCGCTTAAATAAGTGCGGCCTTTCTTTTAGTGAGTTAGGCTTCGGTGCAGCCCCTATTGGTAACCTTTACAAGGCTATATCTGATGATGAAGCGCAAACAACACTAACCCATGCTTGGGATGCTGGCGTGCGCTATTTTGATACGGCTCCGCTTTATGGTCTCGGCCTTTCCGAAACCAGATTGAATAGATTTTTGCGCAATAAGGCGCGTGACAGCTATGTTCTATCTACAAAGATTGGTCGCTTGTTACGCCCATGTACGTCTGGAGAAGAGCGAGACTGCATCGGTAAATTTTATGATGTTCCACTTCGCCGCGAGGTTTATGATTACAGTTATGACGGGACAATGCGTTCGATTGAATTTTCGCTTGAGCGTTTAGGGATTAGTAGAATTGATATCATTTTTGCTCATGACCTAG
>CALGEE010000476.1 GCA_937881525.1 uncultured Sphingomonadales bacterium
CTTTCCGACGTATGCCCCTCATATCCCGGCGTCTTGGCACGCGCTGCCTGATAGTCGGCATGAAAGTCGCTTTCGCCGACGCCGACTATGGACGATTTGCGGCTCAATTCGGGCGTTGGTTCAGGGACCTTGAACAGTTCCATATATGACATGATCGTCCCTTATGCTTTGCTGAATTTCGATTTTCTACGCTTCGATAGGATACCACCTCGCTTGCGTCAATTAATGACACAGGCGAGATGCAATAATCATGGACATCGCCGCGATTCTTATGCAGTAGGGCCAGTCAGACATGCAGTTTTAAAATCTTTAGGAGCGAGTGCGATGGCGCAAGGAAATCTGGGTATCGAGCCCGAAATGCTGAAAGCCATTTACGGCCAGATGGCGCGCATCCGTGCTGTGGACAAGGCGATTCAGGCTGGACTCTCCTCTGGCAAATTCACCTTTACCTACTGGCCGATGACGGGGCAGGAATGCATCCCAGCCACTGTCTCGCAACTGACCACCGAGCGCGATTATATGGTCACTACGTATCGCGGCATCCACGATCAGGTGGCTAAGGGTGTTGATCTATACGGCATGTTTGCCGAAGCCTTGGGCCGCGAAGGCGGCCTTAATAAAGGCAAGGGTGGTAGCCCGCATATTTCCGATCCATCGTCGGGCTCAATGGTTACTTCTGCTGTCGTTGGCGCTGGACCTGTGATTGCCAACGGCCTCGCTATTTCTGCCAAGCAACGCGGTGAAGATCGTGTCACGATTGTGAATTTTGGCGATGGCGCAACCTCGATTGGCCCGGTGCACGAAGCCATGAACCTGGCGGCGACGTGGAAACTGCCGGTGATCTTCATGTGCCAAAACAACCAGTGGGGCGAATATACGCCTATCCCCGAATATACCGCGAGCCCCAACTTTTTTGGTCGTGCCGAAGCTTTGGGTTTCCGCGGTGTGCAGCTCGACGGCAATGATCCTGCGGCCTTTTACAAAGGCATGAAAGAAGTCATCGACTCGGTTCGCGCAGGCAATGGCCCTGTGTTCGTCGAAGCCCTGACCTATCGTATGGGGCCACATGCCGGCGTGGGTGACAATTATAACGCTACCAAGGACGCGCTTGCCGCCGCCAAGGAACGCACGCCGATTGAAAAAACCCGTGCACTTCTAATCGATGCGGGGATCAGTTCCGAGGATGAACTCAACGCTGTCGAAGCCGCCGCCAAAGCGGAAGTTGATGATGCTGTTGCCCGCGCTCTGGCTAGCCCGGTGACGCCTGCCAGCGAAACCACGGTCGACGTTTTTGCCGATGACACTTGCGTACCTAAGCGCGGCGTCTATCCAGTGCGCGAAGCCGAAGCTGAACTGACTGGTGAGACAAAAACGATGACGATGGCTGGCGCTATTGTTGATGCGCAGGATGTTGCCATGGCGGCCAATGCGGAAGTCTTCCTGCTGGGCGAAGATGTCGGCGATCCCCATGGCGGCACGTTTGGCACAAATAAGGGATTGCAAACCAAATATGGCCCGCTGCGTGTGCGCAATACGCCAATCTCTGAATCTGCCATCATTGGCGCCGCCATCGGTTCGTCGATTGCGGGGATGAACCCAATTGCCGAGATTATGTTCTGCGATTTCATGGGTGTCTGCCTCGACCAGATCGCCAACCATGCCGCTAAGCAACGTTATATGTCGGGGTCTGCGACGCATGCGCCGATGACGATCCGCATGCAAGTGGGTGGCGCGATTGGCGGCTTTGGCGCGCAGCATTCGCAAAGCCTCGAAGCCTGGCTGACGCATGTTCCGGGTATCAAGGTGCTCTATCCGTCGAACCCGATTGATGCCAAGGGCATGCTGTTATCGGCGGTCAACGATCCTGATCCGGTTGTGGTGCTCGAATCGATCATGTTGCTGTTCACGCAAAAGGCCGAGGTCCCGACCGGCGATTATCGCATCCCGCTTGGCGTGGCCAAAGTATGCCGCGAAGGTAGCGACGTAACGCTTATCAGCTATGGCTGGGAATTGCATAACTGTCTGGCCGCTGCCGAAGAACTCGCCAAAGACGGCATCAATGCCGAAGTCATTGACCTTCGATCGCTGGTTCCCATTGATTATTACCGCGTTCTGGAATCCGTCAAGAAGACCAAGCGCGCGGTTGTCGTTCATGCCGCCGTTGAGTTTTGCGGTCTGGGCGCTGAAATCTGCTCGACCATCAATGAAGAGCTGTGGGGACAGTTGAAAGCCCCCGCCATTCGTCTGGGTGCCGATTATGCCCCGATCGCCTATTCACGCGAGATTGAAATGAGCCAAGTACCCAACACCGACGCCATCGTCGCGCGCGTGCGTGCATCGATGAAATCCTGATCAAGAGAGAGAATAGTTATGGCAACCGAACTGACCATCCCCAAACTTGAAATGTCGATGACCGAAGGCACACTCGCCGAATGGATGTTCGAAAGCGGAGACCATGTCAATGAGGGCGATGTGATCTACATCCTCGAAAC
>CALGEE010000477.1 GCA_937881525.1 uncultured Sphingomonadales bacterium
GCGATGTAAGGCCAACTTCCCGCCATTTTACAGCGTCTGTTGCTTGACCCCTGGGGACCGGCGCGGCATTGTTCGCGACCGCATTCGTACAAGGCTGGGACGATGTTTCTGCTCATCGATAACTATGACAGTTTTACCTATAACCTCTTGCATTACCTGGGCGAATTGGGTGCAGAGGTGATGGTGAAACGCAACGACGAGATTTCGGTTGCCGACGCCATGGCGATGGGCGCCGAGGGGGTCGTGATTTCGCCGGGTCCGTGTGACCCGGACAAAGCCGGTATTTGCCTCGATTTGGTTGCTGCCTGCGCCGACAAGGTGGTGCCTGTATTTGGCGTCTGTCTTGGCTTTCAGTCGATCGGTCAAGCGTTCGGCGGCAACATTGTGCGCGCACCAAAACCGATGCACGGCAAGCTCTCGCAAATTACGCATGATGGCACCGGCGTGTTTGCTGGTCTCCCCTCGCCGTTCGAAGCGACGCGCTATCATTCGTTGGCGATTGATCCCGCCAGCATGCCGAACAGTTTGGTCGCGATTGCGCACAGCGAGGACGGTGTGATTCAAGGTCTGCGCCATGTCGACCTGCCGATCCACGGCGTGCAGTTCCATCCGGAAAGTATCGCGTCGCAGCACGGCCACGATATTCTGAGAAACTTTATCGATATGACGCGCGGTAAGGAGGCAGCCTGATGAGCGACGAGATGAAGCCGATCCTAAATAAAGTCGCTGACGGCCAAGCGCTCAGCGTTGCCGAGGCAGAAGCCGCGTTCGGCATCATCATGTCGGGCGACGCGACGCCGGCGCAGATCGCCGGGTTTTTGATGGCGCTGCGTGTGCGTGGTGAAACCGTCGACGAGATTACAGGCGCCGTCCGCACCATGCGCGCGAAAATGGACACCATCGAAGCGCCTGCGGGCGCGATGGACGTGGTCGGCACGGGTGGCGACGGATCGGGCACCTATAACATTTCCACCGGCACCGCGTTTGTGGTTGCAGGCGCCGGCGTGCCGGTCGCCAAGCACGGTAATCGCGCACTGTCGTCAAAGTCGGGTGCGGCGGATGTGTTGTCGTCGTTGGGCGTCAATTTGGACGCACCGTTTCCGCAAATCGAACAGTCTATTCGTGAGGCCGGGATCGGCTTTATGATGGCGCCTCTTCACCATAGCGCGATGCGCTTCGTCGGCCCTGTGCGGGTCGAGATGGGCGTGCGGACGATCTTTAATATCTTGGGTCCGATGTCGAACCCGGCCAACGTAAAGCGCCAGTTTACCGGTGTGTTCTCGCCGGCATGGTTACGGCCGATGGCGGAATCTCTGGCAAACCTTGGCTGTGAAGCGGCTTGGGTGGTGCACGGCGCCGATGGTCTGGACGAAATGTCGACCACGGGCGCGACGCAGGTGGTCGCCCTCGAAGCTGGTAAAATCCGCGAGTTCGAAGTTACGCCCGAAGATGCTGGTTTGCCACGGGCCACGCTGGATGAACTGAAGGGCGGCGATCCAATGGCGAATGCCGAAGCGATCCGTACCTTGCTGCAAGGCGCGCCCGGTCCGTATCGGGATATCGTCCTGCTGAATGCGGCGGCATCGCTCATGGTTGCCGGCAAGGCAGAAAACCTAAAGCAAGGTGTCGATTTGGCGGCAAAGTCGATTGATGAGGGCGCGGCGCAGGCGGCGTTGGACAAACTCGTCGCGATTACCAACGCCGTCCCTGCAGACGCGTGAGCCATTGATGAGTGACGTTCTTACCAAAATCTGCACCGACAAACGGGCCCATATTAATGCTGCCCGCGCCAAGCGTTCTTGGGCCGAGATTGAGGATGCGGCACGCGTGGCGAGCCCGGTGCGCGGCTTTGCGCGTGCGCTAAAAGCTAAGGTTGCAGCCGGTGGCTATGGCTTGATTGCCGAGCTCAAGAAAGCCTCGCCGTCCAAAGGGCTGATCCGTGATGACTTTGATCCTCCAAGCTTAGCGCAAGCGTATGAAGCCGGTGGCGCTGCATGTTTGAGCGTGCTCACTGATATCCCCTACTTCCAAGGCGACGATGCATATTTGCTGGCCGCGCGTGCCGCCGTATCGCTGCCGGTGCTGCGCAAGGACTTT
>CALGEE010000478.1 GCA_937881525.1 uncultured Sphingomonadales bacterium
GTGGATTGCTGAAATCGCTGCTTTGAGACAGCAGAATGGCTCGCTATCGGGGCTAATATGACCGTAATAATTGACGCCCCCGAAGAAGATCCGTTTGACGCAATAGTCGATGCACCTTTCGATGCGGCTTTGTCGGAACGGTACCTGATCTATGCCATGTCGACGATCACGGCGCGTTCTTTGCCAGATTTGCGCGACGGGCTTAAACCAGTACATCGGCGTTTGCTGTGGGCGATGCGCCTGTTAAAGCTTGATCCATCCAGCGGGTATAAGAAATGCGCGCGCGTCGTTGGTGATGTTATCGGTAAATATCACCCGCATGGCGACCAGTCGGTTTATGATGCGATGGTCCGCCTCGCGCAGACATTCTCTCTGCGTTATCCATTGGTCGATGGACAGGGCAATTTCGGTAATATCGACGGTGATAATGCTGCGGCCTATCGATATACTGAGGCGCGCCTAACCCGCACTGCTATTGAGCTCATGAACGGGCTTGATGAAAACGCTACGGATTTTCGGCCGACTTATAATGGCGAAGATGAAGAGCCAGAGGTCATGCCGGGCCTGTTCCCGAATTTGCTGGCCAATGGTGCTAGCGGCATTGCAGTGGGTATGGCGACAAGCATTCCCTCGCACAATGCAGCGGAGATTATCGACGCCGCGATGCTGTTAATCGAGGAGCCGCAAGCCAGTCACGAACAACTGATGGATATTTTGCGTGGGCCCGACTTCGCAACTGGTGGGGTGCTGGTTGATAGCCGCGCCGTTATCAGCGCTGCTTATGCCAGCGGACGCGGCGCGATGCGGGTGCGTGCCCGTTTCTCGAACGGCTGGCGGGACGGCGCGTGGGAACTAACGGGCGTTGAAAAGCTGACCGGCGGAACGTGGCAGCTTGTCGTATCCGAAATTCCCTATCAGGTCCAAAAAGGCAAATTGATCGAGCAGATTGCGCAGCTGATCGCCGACAAAAAGCTGCCTATTCTCGACGATATTCGGGACGAAAGTGACGAGCATGTGCGCATCGTGCTGGTGCCGAAAAGCCGCAATGTTGACCCCGAAGACCTCAAAAATGCTCTCTTCCGTCTAACGGATTTGGAAACGCGCTTCTCGTTGAACATGAACGTTTTGGACGCGGACCGCACGCCAAAGGTTATGGGCTTGGGGGAAGTGCTACTGCGCTGGCTGAAACACCAAATTGAAGTGCTTGTCCGCAAATCCCAGCACCGGCTGGAAAAGATCGATTCCCGGCTTGAGCTGCTCCAAGGCTATATCATTGCCTATCTCAATCTTGATCGCATCATCGAGATTATTCGGACTGAGGATGAACCAAAGCCATTCATGATGGCTGAGTTCCAATTGAATGACCGGCAAGCAGAGGCAATCCTTAACATGCGGCTGCGGTCGCTGCGCAGGCTTGAGGAAATGGAGCTTCGGCGCGAGCTTGAAGGGCTGCAGGCCGAGCGCGAAGGGCTGGTGAAGTTGCTTGAAAGCCCCGCGCTCCAGAAAAAGCGTTTGAAAAAAGACTTAGCCGCCTTGCGCAAGAGCTACGCAGAAGAAACCGATCTTGGTCGCCGCCGTACCAGCCTTGAAGAAGCGGGCCAAGCGCGCGAAATTTCGCTTGAGGCTTTTGTTGAACGCGAACCTGTGACCGTCATCATGTCAAAGCGCGGCTGGATCAAGGCAATGAAGGGCCATGCCGACTTGTCTGCACGCGCCGACTTTAAGTTCAAGGAGGGTGATGGCCCTGCCTTTGCATTCCACGCGCAGACCACAGACAAGATCCTGATCGCAACGGCCAATGGCCGTTTTTACACCTTGGGCGCGGATAAGCTTCCCGGCGCACGCGGTTTTGGCGAGCCAGTGAGCACCATGATCGATATCGAAACGGGTAATGACATTATCGCCGTCTTCACCGCTGTGCCCGACGGGCGCATGCTGCTGGCAGCTACCACCGGCAAGGGCTTTATTGCGCGGGTGAGCGATGTGGTGGCCGAGACGCGAAAAGGAAGGGGTGTGGTGACGCTCAAGCCTGGTTCGCGATTGAAAGTTGTGCGACTTGCGCCGTCGGAAACCGCTGATGAAGTTATGTTGCGCGATCAATATGTGGCGGTGGTAGGCGATAACCGCAAAGTTGTTGTTTTCCCGATGACTGAGATACCCGAAATGTCCAAAGGGCAGGGCGTAACTTTGCAACGCTACAAGGATGGCGGCCTTGCCGATGCTATTTGCTTCCGCATGAGCGCAGGCCTTAGCTGGGCCATGGGCGGCGATAGCGGGCGGATGCGGACCGAGAATGATATGTCCTTATGGCGCGTTGCGCGCGGCGCCGCCGGCCGTTTGCCTCCACAGGGCTTTCCCAGAAACAACCAATTCGACTGATATCTGATATTGAACGCAGTGAGGGGGCTGGGCCTTAAGGTTCTCGGCCCTTAAGCGACAAAATGCTTACGCGTTTTTGGTTTCTGACAAGGCGGCATGTACCGTCTGAGACGCCAGTTCATTTTGGCGTTGGATGTCGGGAAAGCCTTCATCAATCCAAGCAGCTTCAATAGCTTGCAGTGTTTTTGCGACCAATGGCCCTGCTGTCAGACCTAATTTTATGAGGTCCCCGCCTTTAACATTTAGGCTTGGGATTTCCCATTGCTGCAACTGCGCGAGACATTCTGGAATAGCACTATCTGTGCTGTACAGCATCACCACGTCGCGCGCGGTTCCGATGTCAGCGTGATAGGCCATGGCGCGGACATTATCAGGTTGCGGGAGAGGCGCACTTAGTCTCTGGGCGAGGCCTTCACGTAGTTTGTTGGACAGCTTCAACCGGGCGGCAACTTTATCGACAGCCGCTGTATCGCGGTTCAGAAGTGCAAGAAACCGCGCGGGGAGTGAGATGATCTGCGCAAATTGCTGTTCACGCGTAATCAGGTTCTGCAAATCATTGGCTGCGCTGCAGGAAAGTTCTGGCAGAAACGGTGTAAAAATACCGTGCGTGATCATCAGCTCAATGGATAGCGCCGGGTCTCTTAAACTTAAAATGCGGGTAAGTTCCTGCGCGATGCGCTCACGCGGCAATGCGGTCAGGCCGTGCGCGCCTTGTGCGGATGCTGCAATTGCGTCCGTGTCTAGTTGACCGCTTCCATATCGGGCAAGGAACCGGAAATAGCGCAATATGCGCAGAAAATCCTCGGCGATCCTCTCATTTGCATTGCCAATGAACCGTAATCTGCCTTCTTTCAAATCTTCTAGGCCATTGAAATAATCGAAGATTTCTCCGCTTTTGGGCCCCGCATATAAGGCGTTGATCGTAAAATCACGCCGTGCTGCGTCCTCACGCCAGTCTGTGGCGAAGGCAACGGTCGCACGGCGTCCATCCGTTGCAACATCCCGGCGCAAGGTCGTTATTTCGTAATTTTTGCCACTGATTGCTGCGGTGACGGTGCCATGTTCAATACCGGTGGGGATTGCCTTTATGCATCCTGCTTCCAACCTGTCGATGACGTCCATTGGCTCTAAAGCCGTGGCAATATCAACATCTGCGACCGGCAATCCCAGCAACGTATCGCGCACTGCGCCGCCCACATATCGCGGACCGCCATAGGCATCGCCCAGTACCGCCAAAACCTTTTTCAAGCCTTCGGCATGCTGCCATTCGGCATCGGGAAGGTTAGTGCCTATCATGCCAGTCGTCGCACCAGATTGGCAATTATCCCTGCCGTCACGCCCCATATGCGCCGTTTGCCCCATTGAATATCATAATAGCTGCGCTGCTGCCCATTCCAAGCCGCCTGTTTTTTAATCGAATTGGCAGGATCAAATAGAAAGGCAAGAGGAACCTCAAACCAGTCTTCTACTTCTTCGGGATTGGCTTGCAATGAAAGGTCTGGAGGAATGACGCCGACAACAGGTGAGATGCTGTAGCCGCTTCCGGAAATATAAGTATCGGCCACGCCAATGATGTCAACTTGGGCGGGTGGAAGGTTCAATTCTTCATGTGCCTCACGCAAAGCAGCGGCAATATTGTTTTCATCTCCGTCGTCGACCTTGCCGCCCGGGAACGCCACTTGACCTGCATGGCTGCGCAACCAAGTTGGACGCTGGGTGAGGATAACGCCCGGCTCCAGCCTGTCGGTAATGGCTATCAGAACGGCGGCCGCACGGTGGCCTTTTGAACCCAGGTAACGTTCGTCCTCGATTTCAATACTGAGCGCTGGATCAAGCGCCAAATGCAGCCGGGAACGCCAATTCATGCAGGAGCAGCCATATAAAATTGGGCACCTTTGCTCCAAATGCAGGGAAATTCTGGGTTTTCTGCAAGCGCCAAATTGGCCAGCTCGTAATATACTGGACGCGCAAGCTTTGCCCATAAGCCTTCCCGTACATACAAATATAACAGCCCGTTGCGCATCTCGATTGCGTGATCGGCATCAGCGAAAATCAGGTCATCGCTGTTCAAGCGGAACGCCAGAGTACGGTTTTGGCCTTCGCCTTCACTTTGCAGCTCGACAGCAATGAATGGCACATCATCAACGATGATCGAGAGCTTTTGCTGTGGCGTCACAAGCCAATGCTGTCCATCGGCATCTCGGCGCAACAGGCTGGAAAAAGCGCGGATCATTGCAGGTCGCTTAACTTCGCCGCCCTGATGAAACCATTTGCCGTCCGACGCGATCCGCATTTCGCTGTCGCCCGTATCGGCGGGTTCCCAGCTTTCCACCGGCGGCAACTTTCGCGTCGCAACAAGTTCCGTAATATCGGACAGTGTAAGCTTTGCTAGATCAGGTGCTTCATAAGGCATAGGAACGCGATACGGACAAAGCTAGCGATCGTCAAAGCTTAGTCAGTTGGCCCAAGCAGGCCGTGCGTTGGCAAAGCAACCATATCGTTGTTGCGCAGAAGCAAGCGCCTTGGTTCCCAAGGGCCGGGTAAGGTCCAGCCAGATGTGCCCTCAGCCTCAAAACCAAAACGGCCATAATATTCGGGATCGCCAATCATCACCATCGGCGGGTCTTGCGGCGTTGCAGCGTCCAGCATCAATTGCATGAGTTGCTTCCCAAGCCCGCTGTTCTGGAAACGGGTGGCAACTGCGACTGGTCCTACCAAGATTAAGGCAGCCTTATCCAGGCGGACGGGCCAACACTGGATGCTTGCGACAAGGACGCCGCTATCCAATATGGCAAAGGACAGATGATCAATAGCGGTCATGCCTTTGCGCAGCAAATAGGCGGTAAGCATATGCCGGTCAGTTCCAAAGGCGTCATCCAACAGAGCGTTCAACGCATCTGCAGATGTGCCGGTTAGGGGCGAGAACTGAAACATGTTTTGGCCTTTTGAATTGCACGCAGCGCGGGAATGTTGCCGCCGCGCCCTGTCACCGCAGATCCATTTTGTCCAATCCAATATATAACACCACCCATAATATAGGCGGCGGTAAATTGCCTTTATGGCAAACATATATTAGCGTCTTCAACTTCGATGGTTTTTTGCGCAGGAGACGACATGGTGAACGATCAAGACGTGCCCCAAGACACATCAGAGGCGACTATGTCACCTGCGCAAGACCAATTCGGACCGCCTGCGCGTATCAAAAAAGATTATGCTGGTTATTTGGTTTTGATTGCCGGGATAGGCGCGCTTGTCTGGGGTTTAGTCTCAGCCGTTGGAACAGGTTGGGGGTTCTGGGAATATACCTCCGGTCTCAAGGGCGTTACTGGGGCATTTTTGCTAGGCATCGGTGCTATTTTGATTGGCCTGTTTCAAGCATGGCGCTTGCGTAAGTCTGTTGCGCCGCCGCCGCGCACGCGCCGTTGGATTGGGATGCTCGTTGCTTTAATCTATGTGGGGTGGGTTGGAACATTTCTTGTTAAGGCACTCACGGTGCCTGCCATTCATGATGTATCGACCGATCTTGCTGATCCGCCAGCCTTTAAGACATTGCAACTGCGTGCGGACAATCTGGATAATGTCCCTGGCGCGGATGATTTGAAAATGCGCGGCCTTACTCCACAGCAGCGTTGGGGCGTTGTCCACCAAAAGGGCTATGGCGACATTCGTTCGGTTCGAATTAATGAACCTGTGGCAATGGTTATTGCCAAGGCGGAACGCCTCGCAAAAGCACGCAATTGGGACATTGCAATTTCTCTACCCGCAGAAGGCCGACTGGAAGCGACTGAAACCAGCGCATTTTTTCAGTTTAAAGATGATGTCGTATTGCGGGTACGTCCATCTGACACGGGTGAGGGGAGCATTGTCGATATGCGCTCTGTCAGCCGCGTTGGGCTAAGTGATTTGGGTATGAATGCCAAGCGAGTGCGGGATTTCCTTGCGGATCTGACAGGCACGGTGACGGCGACGCCTTAAGGCGTCGCCGCAGCATCTGCTACTTCTTCGGCGTCAATTTCAACAAACGTCCCTCGGAACCGCGGTACTCATCCTCAAGCAACCAGATAGCGCCATCAGGGCCCTGTTCTACTTCACGGATGCGAGCGCCCATATCCCATTGGTCGGCTTTGGTGGCATTTGCGCCATCCAGCTTAACCCGCACCAGCGCCTTTGCGCCAAGACCGCCAAGAAATGCGCTGCCCTTCCACTCCTTGAACATGTCGCCTGAATAAATCATAAGGCTGGCAGGAGATATGGCGGGGTTCCAGAACACTTTGGGCGCTGCAAAGCCATCACCTGCTGCATGGTCTGGAATATCGCGACCGTCATAATGATTGCCATTGGAGACAAAAGGATAACCGTAATTGGCTGCCTTCTTAACAAGGTTCAATTCATCACCACCGGCTGGCCCCATTTCTTGGTTCCATAATCTGCCCTGCGTATCAAAGGCGATGCCAAGTGGATTGCGATGCCCATAAGACCAGATTTGCGATTTTACGCGGCCCTGATCGTAAAAGGGATTGTCCGATGGAACCAACCCGCTGTCGGTCAACCGAACAATTTTACCAAGATTTTGGTTGAGATCCTGCGCAGGGTCGAATTTCTGCCGCTCGCCGCTGCTGATATACAGCATGCCATCCGGCCCGAAAGCGAGACGATGGCCAAAATGGCCTTGACCCGAGACCTTTGGTTCCTGCCGCCAAATAATTTGAACATCGCTTAAGGCAGCATTGCCGCCTGCAATGGTAAGCTTGCCTCTTGCCACTGCCGCGCCAAACCCACCTTCACCCGCTTCGGCAAAGCTGAGATAGACAAGTTTGTTTTTGGCAAAGTCTGGGTGGAGAATGACGTCACCAAGGCCCCCTTGGCCGCCATATGCGACTGCTGGAACGCCATCAACATCCACAATAGGGCCCTCATTTTGCCACAGCTTCAGTTTGCCCCTTTTTTCGGTCACAAGGGCATATGGTGCGTTGGGCAAAAACGTCATGGCCCATGGCTTATCGAAATCCGCAACGACTGCTAAGTCAAAAGGCTTCCCGCTGGTGTCGGCGGGGGCGGCGTCACTGACCGAAGGTTGGCAGGCTGCAGCTAGAAATGACGCGCCAAGCAGGAAAGACAATTTCGACATTAATAAGTGATCCTATTATTTCTGCCTGAGTTAGTTGGGAATTCAGACCCCCATGTGCAAGAGGCTTGCATAGGAGAGGCTTCCGCACTATACAGTCATCATCCCTACATTGTGAGAACTTGAAAGGGCCGGCGCCACTGGGGCCGGCGCAGACATTCTTTGCATGTCGTATAAGAAAGACTGAATGTGCCTGATCTGGATAAACTGAGCAGTTTGATTGCCCCTGAGGCGAAAGTGCTTGGCTTTTCGTTGGTGCGCGTGGCGTGGTTTTCCAACGGAGCACAGGGTAGCGATGAGCCGACCTTGCAGGTGATGGCAGAACGTCCCGAAACACGGCAGTTGAATATTGACGATTGCGCGGCGCTTTCGCACCGCATCTCCGATCTGTTTGACGAGCTTGACCCTATTGTTGAGGCATATCGCCTTGAAGTCAGTTCACCTGGCATCGACCGGCCACTGACGCGCTTGGCGGATTTCGCTGACTGGGTAGGGCATGAGGCAAAGATTGAACTGAGCGAGCCAATGGATGGCCGCAAAAATATTCGTGGTGACCTTGCCGGTGTCGACGGCGAAGAAATCCATGTCGATGACCGCAAGGCGGGACGGCTGACATTCCCATTTTCCGCACTTGGCTATGCCAAGCTGCTCTTGACAGACCGGTTGATTGCGTCGACTGCCCCCATCAACAGCGATGGGGCGGACGAAGTAGAAGCCGAACCCATTCACGACGAAGCACAGGAAGATTAAAAACATGGCCAGTAGTATTGCCGCCAACAAGGCCGAATTGCTTGCAATTGCCAATGCGGTCGCCACCGAAAAGATGATCGACAAGTCGATTGTTATAGAAGCGCTCGAAGAAGCTATTCAACGCGCGGCGCGTGCGCGTTATGGTGCCGAAAATGACATTCGTGCGAAGCTGGACACCCAGACGGGCGACCTGCGCTTGTGGCGCGTTGTTGAAGTCGTTGAAAATGTAGAAGATTATTTCAAACAAGTTGACTTGAAGCAGGCCGACAAGTTGCAAAAGGGCGCCGTTGTCGGCGACTTCATCGTCGACCCGTTGCCCGCAGTTGACCTTGGCCGCATCGATGCACAATCGGCAAAGCAGGTCATCTTTCAAAAGGTGCGCGATGCAGAGCGCGAGCGCCAGTTTGAAGAGTTTAAGGATCGCACAGGCGAGATTATCACAGGCGTAGTGAAATCGGTCGAATTTGGCCATGTTGTCGTCGATCTTGGCCGGGCAGAAGGCGTCATCCGCCGCGACCAGCAGATCCCTCGCGAAGTTGTGCGCGGTGGTGATCGCGTCCGTGCGCTCATCATGAAGGTGCAGCGCGAAAATCGCGGCCCGCAAATCCTTTTGAGCCGCGCGCATCCTGATTTCATGAAGAAATTGTTCGCGCAGGAAGTTCCCGAAATTTATGACGGGGTCATCGAAATCAAGGCCGCCGCACGCGACCCAGGCAGCCGCGCTAAGATCGGGGTGATCAGCCACGACAGCAGCATCGACCCAGTCGGCGCATGCGTTGGTATGAAAGGTAGCCGTGTTCAGGCCGTCGTGCAGGAAATGCAGGGCGAAAAGATCGACATCATTCCATGGTCGGAAGATACAGCAACTTTCATCGTAAACGCGCTTCAGCCAGCAACGGTGAGCCGCGTTTTGATCGACGAAGAAGAAGGCCGCATCGAAGTTGTTGTTCCTGACGATCAATTAAGCCTTGCGATTGGCCGGCGCGGACAGAATGTCCGTCTCGCATCGCAGCTGACTGGCCGTGGCATCGACATCATGACCGAAGCGGAATCGAGCGAGAAGCGGCAGAAGGAATTTGTCGAGCGTTCCGAAATGTTCCAGCAAGAGTTGGACGTTGATGAAACACTTGCCCAGTTGCTGGTCGCCGAAGGCTTTAGTGAACTCGAAGAAGTCGCTTATGTCGATCCGTCGGAAATCGCCGCAATCGAGGGCTGTGATGAAGGTCTGGCCGAAGAACTCCAGAGCCGTGCACAAGAAGCGTTGGATCGTCGCGAGGAGGCTAACCGAACCGAACGCCGTGAATTGGGCGTGGAAGATGCCGTTGCGGAGTTGCCAATCCTGACTGAAGCGATGCTGGTAGTTCTGGGTAAGGCCAGCATCAAGACGCTCGACGATCTTGCTGACTTGGCTACCGACGAGCTTATTCAAAAGGCACGCGAACCACGCCGTAACGAACGGAGTGATCGTGAGATGCGCCGTAACCGTACGGAAGATAAGGCCGGCATTCTAGCGGTTTTTGGTCTGTCGGAAGATCAGGGCAATGAGATTATCATGGCTGCCCGCGCACATTGGTTCGAAGAGGAGGACGCAATTGCAGCGGACGACTCTCAATGAGAACCGACACTCCCCAATAAGGAAGTGCATATTGTCAGGTGAGCATGGGACTCGCGCCCAACTCATCCGGCTTGCGCTCGGCCCCGATGGCAGCATTGCGCCCGATTTGTTCGCCAAGGCGCGCGGCCGTGGCGCATGGATTGGCGTGTCTGGTGAAGAATTGTCTAAAGCGCTCACCAAGGGCAAGCTTGCCGGCTTGCTACGTCGCGCGTTCAAAACTGACAAAATCGACATTATCGATGACTTGACTGGCCGCATCGATCGCGGCTTGGAAAAAGCGTTTCTGGATCGGTTGGGGTTGGAAGCAAGGGCAGGGCACCTTATCTTGGGGGCAGAGAAGATCGATTCCGCATCGCGCAGCGGGCAGGTGCGGCTGTTGCTGCACGCTTCCGACGCCAGTGCCGACGGCAGTGGCAAGCGCGACCAAGCTTGGCGGGTCGGTGAGGGTGCCGAAGGTTCCGGAAATGGCGGTTTGAAACTGCCCGTAGACCGAGATGCACTCTCGGCGGCGCTTGGGCGGCAGAATGCTGTGCATGTCGCGTTGATTAACCAAAAAGCGGCGGACAGGGTGATGCATCATCTTGGACGCTGGCTAAATTTCAAAGGATGCAGTAATGTGCCTCATGATCCCGCTGTTTCGGCAGTGGACTTGCGGGGCAATGACGCTGACATCTCCGCAATTGACTGAGTAAGGACGGGTTCTGTTTCGATGAGTGATGATACCAATAATAAGCCGACTTTGACGCGCAAGCCGCTCACCTTGAGCCGCCCGCTGGAGTCGGGCGAAGTCAAACAGACCTTTAGCCATGGCCGCACCAACAAGGTTGTGGTTGAGGTGAAACGCAAGCGTCTTGTCGGCAAGCCAGGTTACGCACCTGAGCCAGAAGTGGCTGCACCTCCGCCGCCGCCTGCTGCGCCTGTTGTTGGCGCACCAGCGCCCGTGGCGGCCGCGCCACGGGCGACCGGCAAT
>CALGEE010000479.1 GCA_937881525.1 uncultured Sphingomonadales bacterium
AGCCACGAACCATCGAGCGTTGAGGTCAGCCACAAACTGACCTTCTTTACGGTTATCGACCGTATTGGACGGGGCCGCTTGCTCTGACAAGGACATGATGAGTATCAACAGGTTGAACCGGAGTGGCGGTTCACGCGAAATTTGAAATCATCATCGTTGGCCGCCACCCGGTTAACCTAAACGTTATCCGCAAATACATGGGCGAGAGATGGATGAAAACATTCAAGCACAAGACACTGGGCACGTTTACACAGCGCGATGATTACGACGAATTGCGGTGGGAGACCGAGCTTGTACTCCCGGCATTTTCTGCGTTCAAGTACACCGCTAACGGAAAGACTCGACGCTCTGCAAAAGTGCCGGTTGCCATCTACTCCGATGGTCCTCCACCGAAATCAGCGCTGAAAATGCTGACAATAATCAAAACATCACAGAAGAAGTTGGTAAAAAACATCTGTGACACTTTCTACCGTGACCTGCATCAACAAGGTTACGACGATCTACCGCAACGCGACGATGGTTACGGGATGTGGTGGAGTCGCGATCCTGTCACGGTTGCCCTAAGGTGCCGTAAAGTTCTTGAAAAGCGATTGAAGCAGGATCGCATATGGCAACCCGAAGATCTTCTCGCGGTTCTGTATGAACCGAGCGTTGAAGTTTATCCGTCGATGGTAGATGGTCTTGGGGTTCCTCGAACGCTGATCGATCTGGGCGCCGAGTTTGAGGAGGAACACGGAGTGGCCGTTCTTACGGATGGCAAGAAGGTGCTGAGCTTGGGGTATTCAGGCGAGGCATAGCGGCGGATGGCGGATAACAAAGCGATGAACGCGGAGTGGCCAACAGCGCGTTTTCAAACGGAAGATCGACCGCGGCCACCCGGTTATCGCAAACGTTCGCCCGGAGAGATGAGTGCAGACAATCCGGGTGGAGAATTTGACGCGTGTTTTTTCGAGCAGGTGATCGCCATTCCATTCACTCCGTTTCATTTCGGGCCTGTACTCTTCGCCAAAGGATGCTTTCCGCATCGGAACTGGCTGACTCCGTTCATTCTGGCCAATGTGTTTATCGATTGTGAAGTGCTTTATTGTCTACGTTTCTCTCTACACCCGATTCACGGATACTGCCACACTTATATCGGCGGAACGCTAATCGGTGCTTTTGCTGCCGTTGTCGCGTATGGTGGCCTAAGAGCAGTTCTCCATCTGGCACCGGTGACGTGGTTCACCGCAATCCGAACCGTGTCCAAAAGGAAGCTCATTTGTGATTCTGCCGTTTCCGGTCTCGTAGGGGGTATATCTCATGTACTTCTTGACAGCTTGATGCACCGCGACATGAATCCATTTTGGCCGTTCGTTAATGGTAACGCGCTAGCGGGGATTGTAGGCGTTGGCATTCTCCATATAGTCCTTGCGGCAACTGGCTTCTTCGGAGTCGTGCTTTGGATCTTGATGCGAGATATCCGGTGAGAGATCAACAAGTCGGGCGAACAAAATGATGCAGCGGAGTTGTGTCCGCCCGTAATGTGAAATCCACGTCAACGGCCACAGCCCGCTGATCATGGTCGTTCTGTGGCAAGCCGTCGTCCTACTTCCTGAGAGTTCGTCATGAATCACAAAATTGCTTTGGCAACCGCCTTCCTTGCACTGACGGCTGTTTCGGTCACAATTTGTCCTACCCGTCATCGCCAAACGGATTTCCAGTCACGAAATGACCGTGACGTTTTCCACCGAGCCGCGCCCACGCAAGGGGCAGTGATGGCCACCATTGGCAATTTGCCATCAGTCTCAATCCGGCAGCTGAATAACACCTTTCCTCCTGGCAATAGAGATCAGATCCCCATCGATCAGATGTACCGACGCTTTCCTGACGTTCCGATACGTTCAGATTCCGGTGCCGCACCAACGGCGTCCCTTAATCCTTGGTCACGATAGCACTCAAACGCATACCATTTGTCGCATTGCTTTCAGCATCTAGGGCGTGGGCCATCCACCCTGAAAACGACAAATGGGATGTGCTGCCAGCCAGGGGGCTTCTGGTGGTTTGCGAGACCTGGCGCGCGTTAGTCCGCAAGAAGGCATTTTCCGAGCCTGCTGGCTTATTCCACATTAAGCAAACCCTGCATAGCGTCACCTCGCCGCGGTGGGGTGGATGGTCCGCAGATGATTCCCGCTGAGCTTGCCTCAGGGGCTTGCATGGCCAGCGCGCTTGTTGCAAATCTCACATCCTTCAACGGGGAGCGCCGCATCCGAAAACGCGGTAGCGCACAGGCGCTGTGAACCCCAAGGCGAGCTCGGGGGCGGCGCGGGCTGGCTAGGTTTCTGACCGCGGCAGGCGGGCAAGATCATTGTGTTCGACGCTTTTACTGTGTACGATTTTAAATAGTGCGTATACGCACTATTTGATTTCCCCGGGGAAAATGATGGCGGGCTACAGCGAACTTCCGTTGGTGTTGCGGACGACCTGTTCGACGCTGCATCGTCGTTGGAAAACATGTTCTGTGCAGTACAGCGTGTTGGGGAATCTGTTTGTTGCATTCGCCAGTCTGGCTTGTCGCGTGCCCGCCGATTTCATCAACGTCTGCACCATGCAATTGCGGCTGGAAACGCAGAGGCTGAAGCGACACTATTTATATGACAGTGATGCACGAGCCCCAGCGGTGGTCGTGGTCGTGGTCGTGGTCATGGGCCTCATGTTTGCTGCTCTTTTCAAAACAGAACACCGCGTCCCGTTTCTTCAGCCAGTCTTTTC
>CALGEE010000480.1 GCA_937881525.1 uncultured Sphingomonadales bacterium
TGATCGGACTTATGAGCGATAGCTTCGCCGGGCCGTCAGGCGCAGATGGCGAATCGCTCAGAATGGCATTGCTCATCCTTGCACCCACCGGTTTCTGGGCGGCATATCATTACTGGGCAGCTGGAAAGACAATTATTGAAGATCAAAAGAGAGCCATTGGATATGTCTAATTCGCCGCTAAAAGTCCTATATTAACGGTGAATGGGTACTCCCCGCGACCTCGACCGCGACTGTGGATGCCGTAAATCCGGCGACCGAGGAAGTCTGCGCCGTTGTCGCTGTTTGCGGGCGTGACGACGTCGATTTGGCCGTGACAGCGGCACGCGCTGCTTTCGACGCTTATGCGGCTACTTCGCTTGAGCATCGGATCGCGTTGGTTGAAAAAATGATCACCATCTTTGAACGGCGTTATGATGAGATGGTGACCGCTATTTCGACCGAGATGGGCGCGCCGCTACAGTTGAAAAATTTGGCCAATTGGGTGAATTATTTTACTATGCGCTATTGGGTAAAGAGCGACTGGCTACTTTTAGGTGACGCTATATCCAAGCTTGGATGACAGCGCCGCCGCAATCCGAGAACGGGCAAGTGCGCACACGATTTTGCGATCCGCAAGGGTGCCCGGATCGAATGGTTCAAGGAAATGCACACCAACATCGTAGCTTCCGGGCCGTGTAAATGCGCGCCAAGCGCTTTCCCAACCCGTTTCCTCGCCCAGCCATGCAATATCGGGTCCATCAATGCCAAAATCCAAATAGACAGGCTGAATCATCATCGGTTTGGGTGGGGGCGCAAGCGTCCCAAACAGCGACTGTTTGAACGGCAGTAATCCGCGGCCATCGGATGTAGTGCCTTCGGGAAAAAGTGTGACTGACCAATTCTCTGCAATCGCTTCACGCAGCTCAGCCACTTGCTGTGCGACATTTTGCTTTTCAGAGCGACTGATGAAAATCGTGCGGTTTAACTTTGCAAGCCAGCCGACCACTGGCCAGTCCCGAACGCCGTCCTGCGCCACAAAAGCAGAGCCTGTGATGCCGGCTAATATTGGAATGTCATGCCATGAAATATGGTTTGCGACAAAAAATACATCTCTGCGCAGCGGCTTGCCATAAACTGTGACGCGCGCGCCCAGAGCGCGAGCGCAAATGTGCAGGAACAGCATAGCCCATGGCGAAGGCAATTTCAGCAGAAGCCATATAAGGTGAAGCGGCAATAATATTGCTAGTGGCATCGCTATCCACAATATGCGCATCGCGCATAGGAGATACGCTTGCGAACCAACCTTGGGAAACGATATGGAAATAGTCGTCATTGGGCTTCGCTTCGCTATTAAGACAATATCTCAGACGGCTTGGGATTAGATCACAACTGTGTCTATGCTATGACTGTCCAAAGCGTCATAATATGACCTGCTTATTGGTGCAAGGCCGCGCAGTAGCCTTACCGTTTTTTTACACGAAGGGCATCCCAGCTGGCATCGGCAATCCATCCACCATCGACTGGTAAGCTTACGCCGTTGATGAAGCTGTCTTCATGCGCAAGAAATGCGATCGCCCGCGCAACATCTTCCGGTTTGCAAAACGGCCCATCGGCACGCGGTTGACGATATCGGAATCGGAAAACGCGCCTGAACCTTGGTCCGCTTCGTCCATCTCGGTTTTGATCCAGCCGGGGCATACCGCATTTACGCGCATGCCGCGACTGCCCCATTCTGCGGCAAGGGTCCGTTAATCTGCGCAGCCATCAGTGCCAAATGTTCTGACGACGGACAGGCCGCGCTACTGAGGCTGAAGTCGACATTGAAAAAATGATCTGGGGTTATTACGCCACGACCACGCAGGACAAAGTCATCACTGAAAATAATCAGGCAGGGATTATGTCGAGCCGTTATAGGCCTGGTCGATATTCCGAACAGGAAGGCAGCGTCCTCAACTTCCAGAAATGGTATCTAAACCAGTTTGGGCTGGCACGCGCCGAGTGACCATCGCCGCCAATATGCGCGCGGTCCTGCTGACCGGCCATGGCGGCTATGACAGGCTCGACTTTCGCGATGACGTGCCCGTGCCAAAACCGGGGGCGGACGATGTCTTAATCCGCGTTGCTGCGGCAGGCGTCAATAATACTGATATCAACACGCGCATCGGTTGGTATTCCAAATCGGTTGCAGAGGCGACGGACGCAGGGGCGGCATCGGGCATAAAAGGCGCCGGTGACGATGGCTGGTCAGGCGCGGCTTTTCATTTCCTGCGCATACAGGGTGCAGACGCCTGCGGGCATATTGTGGCAGTTGGCCAAAATATAAATCCCGCGCGTATAGGTGAGCGGGTATTGGTCGAACCTGTCTTTCACGGGGCGAGCCGTTTTGACATTCTGTACTTCGGTTCCGAAGTCAATGGCGGGTTTGCAGACTATACCTGCATCTCGGCAATGCATGCACACCGCGCTGAATCGGGGCTTTCCGACATTGAATTGGCGAGTTTTCCTTGTGCTTATGGTACCGCGGAAAACATCCTGACGCGGATTAATGTGCAGGCGGGCGAGCGTGTTCTGATTACCGGGGCATCGGGCGGCGTTGGCTCTGCCGCAGTTCAACTTGCAAAACGGCGCGGCGCCGAAGTCATTGCGATGGCGTCGGATACAAAGGCCGAGAGCGTCCTCTCGCTGGGTGCGTCTCAGGTCGTTCCGCGCGATGCGGACCTTGACGCCTTGTTTGGGCCGGAGCATTTTGATGCCGCCGTCGATATCATCGGTGGGCCGCAGTTCGCGAGATCTTGAATGTCCTCAAACGGGGCGGCCGCTAAGGCGTCTCGGGGGCTATTTCCGGACCAATTGTCGATCTTGATCTTCGGACGCTGTATCTCAAGGACCTACGGCTGATCGGTTGCACGGTGTTAGAGCCAGACGTGTTCGTAAATCTCGTTTCGTACATTGAGCGTGGCGAAATCCAACCGGTCGTCGCTGCGGTCTATGACATATCCGACATCGTTAAAGCCCAAGAGGCGTTTTTGACGAAGCAGCATGTGGGAAAAATCGTCTTGTCGCTTTAGTCGACGGTTTCGATCAACTCACCAATGCGTCCGACAATCTCGTCGATATGCGTTTTTTGCAAAATGAGTGGCGGCGACAGGGCAATGATGTCCCCGGTCGCGCGGACCAACAGGCCATTATCAAAGCATTTGTGGAATAGCTGCATGCCCCGCTTGCCAACACCGTCGGAATGCGGCGCGAGCTCTATAGCCGCAACGATTCCCATGTTGCGGATGTCGATAACGTGTCGCTTGCCTTTCAGGCTGTGCACCGCGTCCTGCCAATAGCCGTGGAGCGAGCTGGCATGCTCAAAGATACCCTCCGACTTGTAGAGGTCTAAAGTCGCAAGGCCTGCTGCTGCGGCCAAGGGGTGACCCGAATATGTATATCCGTGGAACAATTCGATGCCATCGGGGCCGCCTTCGACAACACCGTCGTGGATATGGCGGCTAATGGCGACAGCGCCCATGGGCACTGCGGCATTCGTCAGGCCCTTTGCCATTGTTATGATATCAGGCGTCACGCCCAGCGTTTCAGACGCTGTTGCACCGCCGACACGTCCAAAGCCCGTGATGACTTCGTCAAAGATAAGAAGGATGCCGTGTTTGCGGGTAATCTCGCGCAGCTTTTCGAGATAGCCGATGGGCGGAACCAGGACGCCGGTTGACCCAGCCATGGGTTCGACGATGACAGCCGCAATGGTCTCTGCGCCATGCAGCGCGACAATAGCCTCAAGATTATCTGCCAAATGCCCACCCCATTCGGGTCGGCCCATCGTAAAGGCGTTATGCTCGAGATTATGCGTGTGTGGAAGGTGGTCGACGCCTGTCAACAAGTTGCCAAACTGCCGACGGTTGTTGACGATGCCGCCAACCGAAATGCCGCCAAAGCCAACGCCACTGTAGCCGCGTTCCCGCCCGATCAGGCGCGTGCGTGTGCCTTGTCCAATCGCGCGTTGGTAAGCTAGCGCAATTTTAAGTGCGGTATCGACCGATTCGGAACCTGAATTGGTAAAAAATATGCGGTCCAAGCCCGCAGGCATCAGCGCCGCTATGCGGGAAGCCAGTTCAAACGCGAGCGGGTGCCCCAACTGGAACGGCGGAGCATAATCCAGTTCCGCAGCACATTTTTGAATCGCCTCAACAATGGGCGAGCGGCAGTGGCCAGCGTTGACCGCCCAAAGTCCGGCCGTGCCGTCGAGTATCTGTCGTCCGTCGTCGCTGGTGTAATGCATGTCCTTGGCAGATTTAAGCTGACGCGGGGTGGTCTTGAAAGCCCGGTTTGCCGTGAACGGCATCCATAATGCGGCAAGGGGGTCATTTTCCAAATTCATAATTTCACTCCACCAACTCGTTTGGGTGCTTATGCGACTGAAAGGCCGTCATTCTCGATTGAAAAGATTGTTGTGTCCGGAAAAATTTTATGGGGATATCGCATGTTAAAAATTGCCCGCTCATTGCTGTGGTAACAGTGTCGGAACTGACGTTTTGTAGATGACGGGCCTTAACGCAAAGCTTGTAGTCACATTGGCGACGCCCTTTACGCGCGTTAGCCGGTGGCGCAGGAAATCCTCAAACTGGGTCAGAGATGCGACCAATATACGCAGCTGATAATCTGCCTCACCTGTCATCAGGTAACATTCCATGACTTCTGGAAAGCTGGCAACCGCCGTTTCGAATTCTTCCAGATGGCGATCATCCTGCTGGTCCAAGCGCACACGTACAAATGCCGTGACC
>CALGEE010000481.1 GCA_937881525.1 uncultured Sphingomonadales bacterium
GAAAAGCCCAGCATATTCGCTACCAAGCGAAACGATGATCGCGCCGGTCAACGTAGCGAGGTCTACAATATATTCAGGATTATAGTTTTCCTGCACCCAGTGCAGGGCATCGCAAAGGACAAGCCGCCCTTCGGCGTCGGTATTCAACACCTCGATAGTCTGGCCAGACATTGATGTTACGATGTCGCCAGGGCGCTGCGCGTTACCATCAGGCATGTTCTCCACAAGGCCGCATACGCCAACCACATAAGCCTTGGATTTGCGTCCAGCCAATGCCTTCATCGCGCCTGCAACGGCGCCAGCGCCGCCCATGTCCCACTTCATATCTTCCATGCCAGCCGCAGGTTTAATGGAAATTCCGCCCGTGTCGAAGGTCACGCCTTTGCCAACAAGCGCCACTGGTCGTTTTTGTGTTCCGCCAGTGCCGTCCCACTTCATGACCAGCAAGCGCGCTGCGCGACGTGAACCTTGCGCAACGCCAAGCAGCGCCCCCATACCCAACGCCGCCATCTCCTTATCATCCAGCACGCTGATTTCGACGCCCAACTCTTTCAAATGCTGGCAACGTTCAACAAAGCTTTCAGGATAAATGATGTTTGCTGGCTCAGTGACCAGTTCCTTGGTCAAAGCAACGCCCTCTGCGATGGCCTGATAGCTTGTCCAATGACCGCTCGCCTCTGCTGGCGCGGCGACAACAGTCAATGCCTCCACGGTGGGCTTAGACGTCTCTGGCAATTTGGTGCGATATTTGTCCATGCGCCAGTTACGCAAGGTGGCACCATAGGCAACCTCAGCAGCATGTTGCGCAGTCAGATTGGCGCCATGGACAGCAATATGCTCTGCGCCCGATGTTTGCACCTTGGCGATAATATCGCCGCCAGCCTTCTGATAATCCGCTGTGTCGCCTTCGGCCACACCAAGCAGGACAATTCGAACAAGTTTTCCGCCCTCTTCATGGATAAACAGGAGATTTTGTCCCGCCGCGCCCTCAAACCGGGAGAGCTTTGCAGTCGCATGAATGATGTCCGTTTTTTCCAAAGGAAATTTGAAATCGGCGAACGTACCTTTGGTAACGATGAATGCGAGTACGTCAGCATCTTGGGGCCGCGCATCGGTAAAATTGATCTTCATGGAATTAAGCAGCCTTTCCGCTGGGGTCGTCTTGGAACTTTCTATAGGCCTAATCCGCGCTTTGGTTAAAGTAAAAGATAGTGCAAAATTGCGAACGGTTAACCGCAAATTGTGCCTTGCGCGGCAACATGGGTGGACCCACAGCAATAGCGGCGGTAAAGGTCTCAACGGTTTTATGATTATTCCCGCCCTTCGGCCTGTCCTTTCCCGCATTTTGCTTATGCCGATTTTGCTCGGCTACGGATCCATGTCGTCCATCGCGATTGCCCAAACCGAGGCCGCGTCAGCAGCATCGCAGCAACCTAGCGACCAGATCGGATTTTCTGCTGCGGTCGTTGAATATGATTCAAACACGGAAATCGTCACCGCCAAAGGTGAAGTGATTGCCACCCGTGAAGGCTATTCAGTTCGTGCCGATAATATCGTGTGGAACCGCACAACGGGTCAAGTCGTGGCAGAGGGAAATATCCGGGCTGTCGGGCCAGAGGGCGATGTGGCATATGGCGACAAGATAGAACTCACCGATGCCCTGAAAGACGGTGTGATCAACAATATGTTGGTGGTGCTCGCCGACGAAAGTCGCCTCGCCGCCAATCGCAGCTCGCGCAAAGACGGCATCTACACACTGGATTATGCCGCATACACAGCGTGCAAGGTTGCGACTGCCGATGGTTGCCCTAAAAAACCAAGTTGGGAAGTGAAGGCGATCAAGGTCGTTTATGATCCAGCCAAAAAACGAGTTGTTTATAACGGCGCGCGCATTGAGCTGTTCGGTTTACCTCTCATTCCGCTTCCGTTCCTGTCGCATCCCGTGGATACAAAGGCAGGCAGCGGATTTCTCGTGCCTAGCATCGGCTTTTCCCGGAATAATGGGGTTGAGTTGGAACAAACCTATTATTGGCGGATAGCAGACAATCGGGATGCCAGTGCAGCAATAACAACTTTTTCCAATACCGCGCCCTTAGCCCGTGTGAATTTTCGATCGCTTGGGAAAAAAGGTGCAATCGACCTGTCTGCGCACGGAACGTACAGTAATCGTATCAGTACCAGCGGCGCACTAAGGCCAGATGGTGATAATGTATTTCGCGGATATCTGGAAGGTACAGGAAAGTTCCAGTTTGACCCTTATTGGTCTATTTCCGCTTCTGGCCGTTTTGCATCGGATCGCACATTTCTGCGGCGCTATGACATCAGCCGCGATGACCGGCTTCGGTCGACATTTTCTGCCGAACGCATCGGTGACAGAAGCTATTTTTCATTTGCTGGGTGGGCAGTACAAACCCTTCGTACCAGCGACCCCCAGGGGCTTGCTCCCATCGCCTTACCGGAACTTGATTATCGCCTGCGCCTCGACGCGCCAGTGGTGGGTGGCACATTTCAGTTGCAGGCAAATAGCTTAAACATCGGCCGCACAAATGGTCAGGATACGCAACGCGCATTTGCCGCAGCAAAATGGGATTTGCGTACGATCACTGGGTTGGGTCAGGAATTGACGTTCACAATGCTTGCGCGCGGTGACGTCTATCACAGCGATGAAAACGCAAGCACACTAACAGCCATATATCGGGGCGACACAGGATGGCAGAGTCGCAGAATTTTTGCGGCTGCGGCGGATGTAAAATGGCCATTTGTGGGGGATGCTTTCGGCGGAACACAAATTTTTACGCCCCGCGTCCAGGTTGTAGCGGCGCCCTCTATCGCCAACCTAACTATTCCGAACGAAGATTCGCGTGCCGTTGATTTGGAAGACAGCAACCTGTTCGCCCTCAACCGATTTCCCGGATATGATCGTTTTGAGGATGACTACCGCATAACATACGGTTTTGACTGGGCGCTTAAAAAAAGTGACTTCAGCGCTGACGTCAATTTAGGGCAAAGTTACCGGCTGTCGAGCCGATCGTCCATCTTTCCCGACGGCACAGGCTTATCAGGCAAAGCGTCGGATATCGTCGGACGGTCCGAATTTCGCTTTAAAAATATCGTGAAATTAACGCACCGGTTTCGTCTGGATAAGGACAATCTTGCCATCCGCCGGAACGAAATCGATGCCACCGTTGGCACGCGTGATACATATGTGCAGGCTGGCTATCTAAAGCTTAACCGCAACGTCGGACCATCGGTTGAGGATTTGGCAGATCGTGAAGAAATTCGGGTTGGAGGCCGCATTCGCCTTGCGCCATATTGGTCTGTATTTGGTTCAACTATCATTGACCTTACCAACGCCCAAGAAGATCCAACAAGCCTTTCTGACGGCTTTGACCCCATACGCCATAGGTTTGGCGTTGCATACGACGACGATTGTTTGTCCTTAAGTTTAACATGGCGGCGTGACTATCAACCGGTTGGGGACTCGCAGCGCGGCAACAGCTTTCTGTTCCGTCTGGCATTTCGCAATCTGGGTGTGTAAGGCATTGGCTATTAATCCCCGGACGGGCATGTTCCGCTCATCTGCTGTTCAGCAGTGAGTGGTTAACTGGCCACCCGAACCGATTGTGTACTGGATCAATACCGATGAAGTTATTCAAGCGCCTGTCCTTCGCTGCCGTGCTTATTTCCGCTACAGCGCTGACACCGCTAAATGCGCAATCCACTTCTGATTCTGAGGGAAATGATGCCAATTTAATCGCACCAGACGGACAACGGTTGTTTGGCAAAAATGATCCCAATGTCCGACGCGCAACGGCGCAAGTTAACGGTGAAATCATTACCGGCACTGATATGGATCATCGTCTTGCATTGATCGTCGCCGCAAACGAAAACAAACTCCCTCCAGAAGAGTTGGCACGTTTTCGTGCGCAAATTCTTACAAACTTGATCGACGAAACGCTACAAATTCAAGAAGCAGCGGCCAACAAAATTGAAGTCACCGACGCTGAAGTGGACCAGTACTTCGACCGCGTGGCGCAACAAAACTTCAAACGGCCCGCAAACCAAGTCGAGAAATATTTGACTTCTATTGGCGCATCTGTCGCGACGCTGAAGCGCCAGATTAAGGGCGAACTGTCATGGAGCCGGCTGCTTTCGCGCAATGTGCGCCCCTCAGCAAACGTAAGCGATGACGAAGTCAACGCGATTATTGAACGTATTAAGGCCACCAAGGGTACGACCGAATATCGTCTCGGGGAGATTTACCTGTCGGCAACGCTTGAAGCTATGCCAGCGGTCACGGAAAACGCAAAAAAGATTATCGACCAACTTCGTCAGGGTGCAAATTTTGTTGCGTATGCGCGGCAATTTTCAGAAGCATCCACAGCTTCTGTCGGTGGCGATCTGGGTTGGCTGTCACTGGCGCAATTACCCTCGTCACTGGCGACCGCCGCCGCTGGCATGAACAGCAATGAGGTTCAAGCGGTCGCATCTCCTGGCGGCATTTCCATATTGCTATTGATTGACAAACGGCAAGTCGCGATGTCGGATCCTCGGGATTCGGTTCTAAGTCTCAAACAAATTGCGATTACGTTCCCGGCAGGCACCGCCGAAGCGCAAATCGCTCCACTGGTGAAGCGCTTCAGCGAAGAAACACAGCAAGTTGCGGGTTGTGGGGTTGCCGACGAAATGGCTGCGAATCTTGGCGCTGATGTCGTCAATCGCGATGGCATCAAAATTCGCGACTTACCGGCGCCACTCCAACAGGTGATGTTGGATTTGCAAATTGGCCAGTCCACGCCGCCTTATGGTTCGTTACAGGATGGTGTGCGGGTATTCGTTCTGTGTGGCCGTGACGCACCAGAAGTGGCGGCGTCCGAGAGTTTCGACGAGATTATGTCGCGGTTGGAAGAAGAGCGCGTCAACAAGCGGGCCCGCATTTACCTGCGCGATTTGCGTCGCGACGCCGTCATCGAATATAACTGATGCCTCTTGGCCGACTGGAACTGCCGCTGGCCATTTCGGTCGGTGACCCGGCGGGTATCGGGCCGGAAATCATCGGCAAAGCTTGGGAAGCACGGCATTCGGGACAGTTGGCGCCTTTCTTTGCTATTGGCGATATAGCAAGCTTTGCTCGGCACTGGAGCGGCCCAGTGGTACGTATTGACGACCCCGCCGATACGTTCAAATATTTCGATACCGCTTTGCCTGTTATTCATTTGCATGATTGCTTATCCATCGTCCCCGGTACCCCAGACCTCGATGGAGCGCATTGCGCCTACCAAGCGCTGGAAATGGCAATCGGTTTTGCCCGGGCTGGCAGCGCGGCGGCGCTGGTAACTGGCCCAGTTTCCAAATCACAGCTCTACGCCGTTGGCTTTACGCATCCCGGGCAAACAGAATTTATCGCCGAACGCTGTGGTGTTTCGAAAAACAACGCAGTGATGATGGTCGCCGGTCCTGACTTGCGGGTAGTCCCCATGACAACCCATATCCCGCTCGCTGAAGTTGCGGGTAAGCTCCATGGCAGGTTGATAAGGCAGCGGTTACGCGCGACAGCAAAGGGACTTCAGCGCAACTTTGGCATCGAAAATCCTCGGCTCGCTGTGGCGGGCTTTAACCCCCATGCGGGGGAAGCTGGCAATATGGGCCGCGAAGAGCTTGATATATTCGAGCCTGCAATTGCGCAGGTCAGAAGCGAAGGCTTCAACGTCACTGGCCCCCTACCCGCAGATACGATGTTTCATGCGGAGGCGCGGGCGCAATATGATGCTGCGTTATGCGCTTATCATGACCAGGCACTTATCCCATTGAAAACCCTTTATTTCCATGACGCTGTCAACATCACGCTTGGCTTACCCGTCGTTCGGACGTCGCCTGATCATGGCACAGCCTTCGGTATAGCTGGCCATAACAAGGCGCTGCCGCATTCCATGATAGCAGCTATTAAGATGGCTGAGTCAGCAGCATTGCATCGCCTAGCTGCCGCCGATTTAGGCTGATGTCCGTATTACTGCCTCCGCTTCGGGAAGTGATTGCCCGTCATGGCCTGTCGGCAAGCAAGGCGCTTGGCCAAAA
>CALGEE010000482.1 GCA_937881525.1 uncultured Sphingomonadales bacterium
ATCAAATTCATCAGGCATACTCGCCAAAGAATCAATCCATTCGCGCAACGCTGGCCCGCCATTGATGACATCAATCGCAAGCTTGCCGATTTCATATTCGTATGGAAAGTCGCGCCATAGGTCATAATCGGGGTACAGCCTGCGAATGGCCTTGAATGCCAATGTCTGCAAACGCCAAGGCTGAAACGCCTGATGATCATAACCTTGGCCTTCGGCATGAATATGGACGCCATGGCACAGTTGGTGCACATGCTTGTGAAACGTCGGCTCGAACCAGATTTCCCGCAAGCTACAACCTTTAAGCCACTGCGGCGCGAAACTGCGCATTTCAGCGATAACCTTGCGTGCATCGATGTCGGGTGCACCAAATATCTCAAGCGGCCGCGTGGTGCCCCTGCCCTCGGACAATGTTGTGCCTTCAAGCAGCACAGTGCCGGCATACGCGCGCGCCATATTGATATTGGGCGCATTCGGACTTGGGTTGATCCATAGCCGCTCCGCTGGCCAACCGAAACCGGGCGCGGCATCCGGCGCATATCCCTCCATCGGAATTACCCGGTAATCCACATCGATATGGTAATGATCAATGAACCAATGGCCAAGCTCACCCAGCGTCATGCCATGACGCATCGGTATTGGCCCCGCGCCAACAAAACTCTCCCATCCAGAACGCAATGTAAGGCCCTCTACAGGGCGTCCAGCCGGATTTGGCCTGTCGAGTACCCAAACTGTCTTTCCATGCTCTGCAGCCGCCTCCAGCATATATAGAAGGGTCGTTATGAAGGTATAAATCCGACACCCCAAGTCCTGCAAGTCAATCAAGAGGACATCAAAGGTCTCCATCGATTCAGCCGTTGGGCGGCGTACTTCACCATAGAGGCTGAATACCGGGATGTTGTGAGCAGGATCCATAAAATCCGGCGATTCCATCATATTGTCCTGCTTGTCGCCGCGCAGACCATGCTGCGGCCCAAAAGCAGCGGTCACATTGACGTCACTTATAGCAGCGAGCGCATCCAACGAATGGGTCAGGTCAGCGGTTACAGAAGCGGGGTGCGCCAGCAAGGCCACGCGCCTGCCCTTCAGTGGTGCACGTAGTTCAGGCTCAGCCAAAAGGCGATCAATTCCAAATTTCATGCGCCGCTTCGTGCCTCCAGTTTAAGGGCAAAGCAATCCTTATGATGAAAATCGGGGCTACCAGCGGGATGTGCCAATGCCCAATAAGAAATTTCCCCGCTTTTGGTGGCGACGACCGCGCTAATCCCTACCCATAGGTCGACATCCGGCGCTGTGTCAGGCACATAAAGCGTCACGGAAACGGTGAGAACATGAACGCTTTGCGCCACGCTCACGATTGGCGCACGTGCCTCCAATTGCGCCATTCCTACACGATAGCCTGAAAATTGATATGCCGCCCATTGCCCCGAGGGCGCAAAATTATACTCAAGATAGGATTTATCTTCGAAATTTTCCACAAATAATTCAAAACAAGTATTTTTCCATAAACCGTCGGCTCGATCTGGTATTGCGGGATCTGCAATTTTTAATGCCTCTAGTGCGCCAGTAACGCGATAGACCAATTTTATTTCTCCGCCTTGCCCAAGCGTGGCAGTGACATCGATAGCTGCGATCCCACCAGAATCGGACTGCGGATGGCACATCAACGAAACCTCGGTCATCGAAATATTGGCCAATGTCGAAACTCCATGCTAGGCGCGGACACGTTATGACTGCTTATACTTCCGATCTCCTCCGCCTGCTCGATGCACGTGGCTACATTCACCAAACAACGGATGCCACAGCGCTTGACGCATTGGCATCTAAAGAGATTGTGCCAGCCTATATCGGCTTCGACGCGACCGCGCCATCGCTTCATGTCGGCAATCTCGTTTCGATCATGCTGCTGCGCAGATTGCAACAGGCAGGGCATAAGCCAGTGGTCGTTATGGGCGGTGGAACAACCCGGATTGGTGACCCCACGGGCAAGGATGAAGTGCGCAAGATGCTCACCGATGAGACAATCGAGTCGAACATCACTTCCATCCGCACCGGTTTCGAACGTTTCCTGACATTTGGTGATGGCCCAACGGACGCCGCAATGGTCAACAATCATGATTGGCTTGGACAACTCGGATATATTGAACTGCTGCAACAGGTCGGAACGCATTTCACGATTAACCGTATGCTCACCTTCGATTCGGTGAAGCTGCGGCTTGACCGCGAACAGCCCATGACATTCCTTGAGTTCAACTACATGATATTGCAGGGCTATGACTTTCGTCATCTGAGCAAGACCATGGGGGTACGCCTGCAAATGGGCGGATCGGACCAGTGGGGCAATATAATCAACGGCATTGAACTCGCTCGCAGAATGGATGGCGCGGAGGTATTTGGCCTGACGACACCGCTCATTACCAAGGCCGATGGTTCCAAGATGGGCAAATCGGTTTCTGGGGCGATATGGCTCAACCGCGAACAGTTGCCCGATTATGATTACTGGCAGTTCTGTCGCAACACCGATCAC
>CALGEE010000483.1 GCA_937881525.1 uncultured Sphingomonadales bacterium
AGTTCCGATTTCGTCGCCTTCAAATTCGGTATGGGTGTAATCGGCATAGCCTGAACGCAGGCGTAGTTTTTCGAAAAAGCCGTCGCCCAAATTGATTTCACCTCGGAAGTCAAAGCGATATTGCCGCAAGACAATGGTGACGGGCGCCCCGCCTTCTTCGCCTTCTGCATTTTCTTCACCCGCATGCGCATGGGATGCGCCGGGGCGCGCGGGGATGCCATATTTAGTGTCATATATGCTGTACGACACGCCAAGATTGCCATTATCGTCGATAAACGCGATACCACCGCCGGCAGTCCAGCTTTTCACCGCGCTGTTGGGAATGTGCCCGCGCTGTTCCGCCAGCTCGCGCGCTTCGTCCGCTTCTTCCAGATGGCCTTCGCTGGCTTCCTCGGCAGCCAAGTCCAACAGTTCTGTGCGCAAGCTTGGCGCGAATATATAGCCGCCCGTGCGGGTATCGTCGGTATTGCGATAGCTGCCGTCGACATGAACAACGATCCGATCGGACACAGGCACATCGACGGACGCACCGCCCGAATAATCCCGCGCTGCACTGCCATAAGCGGCCAATGCATCTACATGGATAGGCTCATCGGGAACCGCGCGCGGTATGCGCTTGTCGAGCGCGTTGACGGCGCCGCCAACGGCCTGACCGCCAAAGAGGAGAACCGCAGGCCCGCGCAGCACTTCAATCCGATCGACCGTTAACGTGTCGATGGTCACCGCATGGTCCGCCGATGTGTTGGAGGCGTCGATATTGCCAATACCGTCGGTGAGAACAGCAACGCGGTTCCCTTGATACCCACGCAGCACAGGCCGCGATGCACCAGGCGAGAAGCTGGTGGCCGAAATGCCTGGAAGGCTGGTCAAAATATCGCCCAGTTGTGCGCGCGTTTTTTCCGCGAGTACTTCGCCTGAAATCGCGGATGTGCCGGAAAGAATGTCGAGCCGTTCGACATAAGGCGCGGTCACGACAATATCTTCTGTCCCATGAAAATCGTCATTCTGTGTTTTGGTTTCGGTTGAAGCAGAATTGCTCTGCTGCGCATAAGCGGGCGCGGCCAAAGCCAGCGATAATGCCGAAAGCCTTGCGGATATCATAAGGAGTGGAGCGGTTTTCATGAGGTAACGTTATCCATAAGAGTGAGAGGTACAGCAATTACCTATCTGCATTGATATAATATAACATACCCCAATGCACTTTGCAACAATATCCGCTTTTCCTCCGGATATTGTTGCGTCCGCGATTACACCGTCTTGCGATTGCCCATGAACGCGCCTAGCTAACGGTGATATGAATATGCTTGGTTCGACACTTGATTTAATTGGCAATACTCCGCTCGTCCGCCTGAAAGGACCAAGCGAGGAAGCCGGATGCGATATTTTTGGCAAATGCGAATATGTGAACCCCGGTGCGTCGGTAAAAGATCGCGCCGCGCTTTACATTGTCCGGGATGCTGAACGGCAGGGCCTATTGAAACCCCGCGGAACAATCGTCGAGGGTACGGCAGGCAATACCGGCATTGGCCTTGCTTTGGTGTGCAATGCGCTTGGGTATAAGACGATCATCGTCATGCCCGAAACGCAGAGTCAAGAGAAAAAGGACACGCTTCGCGCTTTGGGTGCGGAGCTCGTGCTTGTGCCTGCTGCGCCTTATGCGAACCCGGGGCATTTTGTGCACACATCACGCCGGTTGGCCGAAGAAACTGAAAATGCCGTCTGGGCCAACCAGTTCGACAATATTGCCAACCGCCGCGCACATATAGAGACGACTGCCGAAGAAATCTGGGCGCAGATGGATGGTAAGATTGACGGCTTTAGCTGCGCTGCTGGCTCCGGCGGGACAATTGCGGGCGTCGGACTTGGGCTAAAGGCGAAGGATGAGGGGGTCACCATCGCTCTCACCGATCCGCATGGCGCAGCGCTCTATAATTATTATGAGTGCGGCGAATTAAGCGCTGAGGGCAGTTCGGTCGCTGAAGGTATTGGGCAGGGGCGTATTACAGCCAATCTCGATGGCGCGCCGATTGATACGCAATTTCGTATTTCCGATGAAGAGGGCCTTGTCTGGGTCAGACGGCTTTTGGCCGAGGAAGGGCTGTGCCTCGGGCTATCGTCTGGAATCAACGTTGCTGGCGCCATCGCGCTGGCAAAGCATCTGGGGCCGGGTAAGCGCATTGTTACCATCTTATGCGACACGGGTTTTCGGTATCTGTCCACCATCTATAATCCCGAATGGATGCGCAGTAAAAACCTTCCCGTAATGCCTTGGCAAATGGACAGCTAAAGGCAATATTTTAGAGGAGGAAGCAGATGGTCCAGCAAAGGCAATCCGCAGTTCAACGTATTCAGGTTGGTGTCGTCGGCCTTGTCATCGTGCTGCTGTTCGTGACACTTGCAAGCATGGTCCTAGACCGGGTTAGGCCAGCGCCACAAGTTGGCGGCATGCCAGGCGTGGCTCCCTTGACTGCGGGCAATGGCTCAACGCCTGCTGAGCCGCTGGCCGAATTGGGCGTCACGCCCGTTGCCAAGAATTCTGCCGCTGAACAGCCTGCCAACGGAGCTGCGCCAGCGCCGCGGCAATCCGCACCCACGCCACGGCGGTAATTTGGTGACTGATAGATTTGCCCGCTTTGGGGGCAGAACGCGGCTTTTTGTTGCGCTGCTTGCCTTATCATTGGTCCTGCTGCTGTTTGCAGGACTTGCCTACACGCGGTCCTTAGATGATAGGCCAAAGGCGGCCCTAGCCCTCATGACGACATTGCCGTTGCAGTGGAGTGAGGGCGGCATTGAAGCTGACCTTGCCCAAGATGCCGCGCCGCACCCTGCTCTCGCACGCCTTACCCAGCGTTACGACATTGACCCCATCGATGACCTGACGACATGGAAACCACGCAACGGGCAACTGCTCCTGCTTGCCCAGCCAAGGGCTTTTGCTCCGGCGGAGCTTGTGCGCTTGGACAATTGGGTTCGGAGCGGCGGTCGGCTGTTGATACTGGCGGACCCTGCTTTGCAATGGGGCAGCCTTTATCCGTTGGGGGACAAGAGGCGCCCGTTGTTTACATCTTTGCTCTCCCCCGTGTTCACACATTGGGGGCTTGAGCTGGTTTTGCCCATTACGGATGACAGCCCCCGAGCTATTCGCAGGATCAGCGCTTTCAACATCCGCACCGTAACGCCCGGCGAATGGCTTCCCAAAGGGAGACTAAGCCAGCGCTGCAGCATTTCCTCCAAGGGCCTGTTGGCGGATTGCCGGATCGGTAAGGGGCGCGCGGTGTTGCTTGCCGATGCTGACATGCTAGACGTTGCCTTTTGGGAAGGACGGGGGATGCGGATGCTCACAGGCGGTGACGAGTTCGCCAATTTGGCCTTTGTCGAAGCGCTGTTAATGGCGTTGAAATCCAATAATGCGCTTAATTGGGATTTTGTGGGAAAATGAGGGGCGCAGAAGGATTTTATGCAATTAATTGCTTAAAGACCGCTAATTTAGCGGATTTTGGGTGCTTATATTGGAGGGCATTACGCATGGCAATTTGTGGGGAACTATAAAAACAACGGAATTTCGGTAAATTTTGTCATAAAAATTAAGCATTCCCATAAAATCCCTCTTTTCATCCATAAATTCCCTTGTTATAACCACGGTTTCAAGGGGTGGATTCCTGATTCTATCGGTCGTTACGGCGTCCGCATGACGAGCGCTTCGTCATGATTGGTAATTTCCACCCTTTATTGGGGGGTGGTTCAGGCAGTGTCAGCGTTGGTCGTCTATGCAGGTTCGGGGGTGTCGAGTGTCGACGCCAAGGGCCGTACGACCATTCCCGCCGAGCTGCGTGACAGCGTCCAGCAGTCGAGCGGCAGCAACAATGTCTGCATTTCCCGCCATTCCAGCTTACCTTGCCTGATTGGCTTTGGTGGGTCCGAGCGTCTTAAGCTGCGTGCCGACATTGAGGCGCAATGGCAAAGTGCAGTTAACCGCGGCACCGAATTTGACCGCGAAATGGCTGGCGTTTCGGCTTCTTCGATTTTTGAAACCGCTTTTGAAGCAAGCGGCCGCTTCGTGCTCTCGCCTATGCTTAAGCATTTCGGTCGCATTAACGACCGCGCTTTCTTCTTTGGCGCCACAACGCACTTCATGCTGTGGAACCCCGATGTCTTCCTCAAAGAAGCGCCTGCAGCGTTTAACCCCATCAAGGACGAGCTGAATTATTGGCTGTCCTTGGCAAAGCGGGACAAATGAGCGCGCTCGCCCCACATATTCCAGTGTTACTGGATGAAGTAATTCACTCTCTGCCCATCACCCCGGGCGCTGAGATCGTGGATGGTACCTTTGGTGCGGGTGGATACAGCCAAGCGATACTGGCTGGCGGTGCGCGCGTTTACGCGTTCGACCGCGATCCCGATGCACTTAACGAAGGTGCGGACCTTGCAGGCCGGAGTGAAGGTGCTTTGCGTCTTTACTCGGCCTGTTTTTCTAACATGGACGATGTCCTGATGGCTGATGGTGTAATGTCGGTCGATGGCGTAGTGCTCGACATTGGCGTTTCGTCGATGCAACTTGATCGCGCAGAGCGCGGTTTTTCCTTCCAGAAGGACGGCCCGCTCGATATGCGCATGGGTCAGGACGGCATGTCGGCTGCCGACTTCGTCAACGAAGCTGAAGAAGCTGACATTGCCGACATCATCTTTCGGTATGGCGAAGAGCATCGTTCACGCCGCATCGCGCGTTCGATTGTGGCTGTGCGTCCCATCACGACAACTGCGCAGCTCGCTGCAACCGTCCGCAAGGCCGTTGGCCATAAGCCCGGCGCGCCGAAAGACCCCGCAACTCGTGCGTTTCAGGCCATCCGCATTCATGTGAACCGCGAACTGGACGAGTTGACCGACGGGCTGGAAGCTGCAGAGCGCATGTTAAAGCCCGGTGGTCGTCTGGCTATAGTTACCTTTCACAGCCTTGAAGATCGCATCGTAAAGCAATTCTTGCGCCGTCGTAGTGGCGCAGAAGCCGCAGGGTCACGGCACGTGCCAATGGTTGGTAATGACGGTCCTGCGCCCACTTTCGACAAAGCTGATAAAGCGGTCCGGGCATCGGACGCCGAGTTAGCCCGTAATCCACGGTCACGTTCAGCAACATTACGTTCCGCAACCCGCACACACGCACCCGCATGGGCAATAGGAGGACTGGCAGCATGAGTCTCGCCATGAAAAGACTTCAGAATATCGGCTGGCTGGCTTTGGTGTTCATGGTTGCAATCCTGTTATACCCACTGTCGTTGAACGTTGCCGCGATGCACAGCAATCTGGTCGCTGTTGATCGCAATATACTGGAAACAAAGCGTGAAATCAGCTTCCTTCAAGCCGAAATCCGCACGCGCGCCAGTCTGCAGCAGCTTGAGGAGTGGAACGAGCTTTTGTACGGTTATCAAACACCAATGGCCAACCAGTTCGTTAGCGGTGAGGCTGCACTTGCGGAACTGACGGGTGATCTGCAAGCGACCAAGCCAGTGATGATGGCTTCGGCCGACATTGACGCTGCGCCAAGCGCGAACCAAGCCAATCCAGCGCTAACAATCGAGGCCAATGTTAAAAAATCTACCGAAATTGCCACCGCCGTTGCGGCGCCAATCTTTGCCGAGCCGGTAAAGCGCGCCGCAACTAAGCCTGCGGCACCGAAGGTTGAGCAGACACGGACCGAACGACTGGCGCGGATGGACGAAAAGCTTTTGTCCGACGACTTCATGCGGGATATTTCGGCTAAGGCTGCTAACGAACGCCGCCGGTAATGATTCCCCAAATCGCCCGCACGACAACTCGGAAAAGCGGCGTTAACCCCCCGCCTTTTGAGGCCCATGTTTTCTGGCGGATGCTTATTCTGTTGGTTGCATTTGGTATGTTCGTTGCGTTGCTCATTGGGCGGCTTGCGACTTTGGCCTTATTCGAAAGCAGCCGCGCTTACGGTGCGACCAGCACAAACTATGTGCCAGATCGCGGTGATATTGTTGATCGTAACGGCATTCCTCTGGCGCGCAGCATTTATGGCTATGCCATTTGGGTGAAGCCTGCCGACATCCTTGGCGACCGCAAGCAATTGGCAACACAGTTGGCAGCAATTTTTCCGGATACGCAAGCGGCTGAATTCTATGCAAAACTGACCAATGACAAGCCCAGTTACTTGCGTAACCGCGCATTGCCCGAGCAAGTACGCGCGGTTCATGATCTTGGCGAAATCGCCATTGAGTTTCCACGCGAAGCCACGCGGCTTTATCCGCAACACGACATGGCCGCCCATGTCCTCGGTTTCGTAAACCGTGACGGCAAAGGCGCGATGGGCATGGAGCGGGTAATGAACGATTATCTGCGAGATCCAGCCAAGCGTGGGACGCCTTTGAACCTTGCCTTGGACGTCCGAGTTCAAGCAGCGTTGGAGAGCGAACTGGCGTCGGGCATGACCGCTACGGCCGCCAAGGGTGCCGCCGGGGTCGTGTTGGATGTGCAAACGGGCGAAGTGGTTGCCATGGCAACATTGCCTTCGTTCAACCCGAACCGGCCGTCCTTTGCGAACATCCCCGATCTTGGCCAGACGATCACCGACGGTCGCTACCCGATTTCGCGGCAGACCAACAACGTTACGAACCGCGTCTACGAACTTGGCTCTACTTTTAAGCCGCTTACTGTTGCCGCTGCTTTGGACGCGGGAACGGTGCGCGATCTCTCCGTTCGGTATGACGCCACCAAGCCGCTTCAAGTTGGAAAGTTTAAAATACGGGATTCGCACCCATTAAACCGCTGGATCAATACACCAGAGGCGCTCATCCACAGTTCTAACATTGTGACGGCGCAAATTGCTGACCAATTGGGTGCTGTCCGCATGGACGCGATGTTGCGTGCAATGCGTTTTAACGCGCGTCCGGATATCGAACTGGCAGAAAAATCTAGGCCGCTATATCCCAAGACCTGGGGCCGCCTGACCAATATGACTGTAGGGTTCGGGCACGGCATCGCGGTTACGCCAATGCATTTGGCGAGTGCGTATGCCGCGATGGTCAATGGTGGCATTTATCGTCCGGCCACAATGTTCAAGACGAAGGCTGATGCCAAGATTCCCGGCAGGCGGGTCTTTACCGCGGCAACCAGTGCACGGATGCGGCAAATGATGCGCATGATCGTCGTTGACGGCACGGGCAGCCAAGCCGATGCACTGGGATACCGCGTTGGCGGCAAGACGGGTTCTGCGGAAAAACCAGGCGTTGGCGGCTATAGCCGCAATCTGGTTGTTTCCACCTTTGCCTCTGCATTCCCGATGGATAACCCGCGTTATGTGGTGCTTGCGATGCTCGACGAACCTCAGGGTACGGAAGCCTCAAGCTTTCAGCGGACCGCCGGTTATACCGCTGCGCCCGTTGTCCGTAAGACAATTACACGCATTGGGCCATTGATGGGAATTATACCTGACATGAAACGCGATGTTGATGTATCTGAACTGATGCCTTTATTGTTGAAGGGGAAGGGAGGCCAATAGTGAAGCTCGGGCAATTGGTAAGCGGTGCCGATCCGGCATTGGCCGACAGAATAGTGACCGGCTTTGCCATCGACCATCGGAAAATTGCGTCCGGCACAGTTTTTGGCGCATTTGCGGGCGCCGCATTCAACGGCGAAGATTTTATCGACGCTGCAATCGCCGCCGGAGCAGTTGCTGTTGTCGCGCGTCCTGAGGCTACGGTGCAGGGCGCTGTGCATGTTGCCGACGCCAACCCACGCAAGGCATTTGCCGAACTCGCGGCAAAATTCTTTCGGCCATTTCCCGAAAATGTGGCGGCGGTCACCGGAACGAATGGCAAGACTTCGACTGCTGAGCTTACGCGGCAGCTGTGGCGAATGTCTGGGCACGATGCGGCGTCGATCGGAACGTTGGGCATTACAACGGCTTCGGATCAGGCAAGTACAGGCCTTACAACCCCCGACATTGTAACCTTCCTTGCCAACATGTCTGGCCTTGCACGTGAAGGCATCA
>CALGEE010000484.1 GCA_937881525.1 uncultured Sphingomonadales bacterium
ATGCTCTATCCTGCTGAGCTATGGGTGCCTTGTGGTGGCCATAGCTGCCGACATTCCCGTGGTCAATTTTTAGCAGATGGCGGGACGACCGGAAATAATAAAGGCGCTACGCCAATGCCTTCATGGGCTAAGGCTTTTGCCTCGCCGGTGCTTGTTTCGCCGTGAATAAGGCGGTCCGGCTCTTCGCCATAATGGATTGCACGGGCGGTCTCGGCAAAGCTGCCGCCCACCCACTGCGAGTTATCCAGCATTTCGGTTTGTGCGCGCGCAAGTTTTTGCACCAGTTCAACCAATGCTGGGGACGGGCCTTCCGCAGCGGCGGGTGTTGGTCCTGTCGCATAGTCCTGCGGCACCACAACTGCGGGCGGAAGCATCGCGCGCTGATTGCCCTTTCGCGGCACGTTGGGCACCGAAAGTGCCTTGTGGACATGCACATTAGCACACAGTGGGCAAGCCAGCATGCCGTTGGCCTTTTGCGTATCAAAATCGGCAGAGGATGAGAACCAGCCCTCGAACGGGTGTCCATTGCCGCAGTTCAGGTCGAATGCGATCATTGCGCGCCGCCGGCTCCAAGCAATTGATCAAGCTTTCCTTGCGAATCCAGAGCACGCAGGTCGTCCGAACCGCCCATTGCGACGTCGTTGATGAAAACCTGTGGTACCGTTCGGGCGCCGGGCGCGCGGGCAACCATTTCCGCGCGCTTGGCGCCACCCATTGTCACATCATATTCGGTATATTTGATACCTTTGCTGTCCAAAAGATGTTTGGCACGGACGCAATAAGGGCATCCGAATTTGGTGTAAATTTCAACAGTTGCAGTCATGGTTGAAAGATGGTGTGCAAGGGTACCCAAGTCAAGCGTCGCGCGATATGGAGGCGGACCGTTGGTTAGTGCCGCGCAAAGCACGGGCCCAACAAAAAATCTGGTCCCAGCTTGCGCCGTTACGTTTCAGCACCGACACACATCCGTCGCTGGTCGCGCCCGTGGTGAACACATCATCAATCAGGATGAGGCGGAGCCCCTTTACCCTGCCCTGCCATTTAAGGTTCACGGCAAAACGGCAAAGGCGCCGCCCACTGCTTTTTTGCGGCGCCGGACATCAAGGCCGCGCATAGTTGGCGTGCGTTTATGCCTGACCAATATGTCGGGAACAAATGGGATGCCGCTTAATGCGGCCAGCTCTTGGCCAATAAGGGCGGATTGGTTGAAGGTGCGCGACCACATCCGAGCCCAGTGCGACGGGACTGGGGTGATGATCAAATCGGTATGATCATCAGGCAAATGTCGAACCAGTTGCCGTGCAATGGCACGGGCCAAACCAATTTTTCCGCCATATTTGAGCCGAAGCACTACCTGCGCCGATACATCATCATATTTCACGGCGGCGCGGATGCCGTCATGCAGGGGTGGGTGGGCGATACATAACGCGCAATAGGCATCGTCACCGCGGTCAAATTCAAAAGGCGTTCCGCATCCGCAGCACCAGGGCGGCCCCAGAAATTCCAGGTTTCGCCAGCAAGAAACGCAAAAGGGTCCACCCGCTGGGTTGATCGCGCCGCAACAGGGGCAGCGTTCAGGCAACACCCAATTCAACATTATATGGAAAATGTGGCTTCCCCATGCCATAACGGACTTGTCGGACAAAGCATCGCGCTTCACAAGGCACAAATGCATGAAGATGTGACCCCACCAGAGGTTTTTGACCGCCGCCGTCGCCGCAGCTTGCGGGAACGCGCGGACAGGCGGACAGGCGACATGTTTCTGTGGAACCATATTGCGCAAGATCTTGCCGAGCGGCTTTCCGCCGTAACGCGTGTATTTGAAAATGCGCTAATCATCGGTCCCATCGCGCGATGGCAGGCAGACATCCTGCCGCCGAATGTTCGCTATACACTGGCAATGCTGCGCGAAGACGGAACAGGGGATAATTGCGTTATCGTGCTGGACGAGGACCGCCTGCCATTCGCGCAGGGGAGCTTTGACCTTGTGATCTCCGCTGGCACGCTCGACAGCGTCAATGATCTTCCCGGCGCTCTTATTCAGATACGCCGTATCTTGCGGCCTGACGGGCTTTTTCTTGGCCATATGTTTGGGGCTGGAACATTAGCTACGCTGAAATCCATGTTTCTCGAATCAGATGCGGAACGCGTCGCGGCGCATATACATCCACAGATTGATTTGCGCAGTGCGGCCGACCTGATTGTTCGTGCGGGGTTCAACTTGCCAGTTGCAGACCAAGACAATTCTGTAGTCCGCTATGCCGACTGGCGCGCAATCATCTCTGACATTCGCGACGCGGGGATTGGCAACGCCCTTTCGGGACCACACGCCTTTTTAGGGAAGGACATCGCCGCCCGATTGGATGAAATCTTCGCAAGGCGCGCCGACGAACACGGCAAGGTTACGGAATGCTTTGCGCATGTCCACCTAAGTGGATGGGCACCGTCGGAGAACCAACCTCGCCCCGCCAAAAGAGGAAGCGCGCAAGTTTCCCTCGCTGACGTCTTATCAAAGGACCGCAAAATCTAGGGTCAGGACCTAAAGCGACTGAAGCTTTCGTACCAAAGGATAATCTGCCGGTGGCATCGGCAATACAGCCATGTCCTGCGGCAGAAGCCATTGAATATCGGTTGCGTAAATCGGTTTTGGGGTGCCGACCCAATGGTCACAACGATACAGCAGTAGCACAAGATTTCGATCACTCAATGGCGCACTTGCAAATGTCTCCGGCACCAAATCCTGCGCTGATACAATGATGCCCAGCTCCTCCTCCAGCTCTCGGATGAGCGCAACTTCGGGGGATTCGCCATTGTCGACCTTGCCGCCTGGGAACTCCCATAACCCGCCCATTTGCACTCCCTCAGGACGCTTTTGAAGCAGAATTTGACCCTTCTCATCGGTTAAGGCCGCGGCAACTACGAACAATATTGTCGGATTTTTTTCCATATTCTCATCGTGCTGAAAGGCTTTGTTAACCCATATGTGGGATTTTGACGAAGGTCGCAACCAAGCAATGAAGTAGGGCCTGAGTTGTTGGAACTCGTTTTTTGCATTGCAAAGTGCGACCGCGGCACGACGGCAGTAGAATATAGTTTGAGCGTTGTATTACTCTTAATTGTGATGATTTCCTCTCTGCGCAACCTTGCCGAGAGTAATAACGGAATTTGGATTAATGTTTCGAATAGATTTAAAAAGATGCGTTAGCTATCAACTTAAGCAAATAGTAAACATTACTGAACTATCATTCTCAAGGTGGATATTTTTGACAATACCGCCTCGGCGTATGAAGAAACAGACTGGAGACCAAATATGAAAATTATCCAGAAAATCTTTAAAAACTAAGACGGCGCTACTGCAATCGTCGCATTGCTTTTGCGTTTCTCGCTATGCCGTGCGGCGGTATGCCCGACCTGATGCCCCAGAACCCCCGCCATTTCGGCCTCGCTGTTGCACAGGGCGACAAGCTGGCGGGTGATGTAGACGCAGCCACCGGGCAAGGCGAGGGCGTTGTTCACGGACGAATTGAGCAACGTTACATTAAAATCGCTCTGCGCATTGCCGAGCCCCGACTGCATCGCGATATTTTTGCCGACGCGCACAACATATTCCGTTTGCGGACTTTGCATCGGCCCGCCAAATTCCTTTAAGATTTCTGTGTTGTATTTGGCGCCTTCCGCCTTTTCTTTGGGGCTCAATGGCTTTGGGGCAGGCGCAGCCTTAGTGCTTGGTTTGGCCATAACGGGAATATTGGAGCCGGAATTAGCCAGTGCCAATATCGCAGCACTACATACCAAAAAGGCCTTAGAGAAACGCATAAAGATACCCCTTAAACAAGGAGAATGGCGATTAGCATATTGTGTTGCAAGGGTTCAAACACACTGTATCTTTACCGAAGGTTAGCCGAAAACTTTCAAGCGCCAATGGCTAAAAATTTTGCCCGGCGTTGCTGCAACAGTTCCTTTGAGGAAAAAGCAGACAATGCTTCCAATTCCTGGTCTATAGCCGATGCCAGCGTCGCTGCTGCCAGCGCGTGGTCGCGATGTGCACCGCCGACTGGCTCCTTAACAATGCGATCAATGATGCGCAGCGATTTGAGATCGTCTGCAGTCATTTTCATCGCCTGCGCCGCATCGGCCGCCTTATCGCCTGTACGCCACAAAATCGATGCACAGCCTTCGGGTGAGATCACCGAATAAACGGCATATTGAAACATAAGAATCCGGTCTGCGGCCGCCAAGGCAACTGCGCCGCCGGACCCGCCCTCGCCCACAATGCAGGCGATCATGGGGACGCCAAGTGCAAGGCATGCTTCGGTAGACCGAGCAATCGCTTCGGCCTGCCCGCGTTCTTCGGCCTGAATCCCGGGAAACGCGCCTGACGTATCCACCAAGCTTACGACGGGAATACCGAAGCGATCAGCGAGCTCCATTAAGCGGATCGCTTTGCGATAGCCCTCGGGCTTTCCCATGCCAAAATTATGGCGTATCCGGCTTTGCGTGTCGTCGCCTTTCTCATGGCCAATGACCATGACCCGGCGACCATGTAATCGGGCCAACCCGCCGATAATCGCTGGGTCATCGCCAAAGGCGCGATCCCCGGCCAGCGGTATGAAATCTTCGAACATGGATGCGATGTAATGCTTGAAATGTGGCCGTTCCGGATGGCGCGCAACTTGCGTTTTCTGCCATGCCGACAGATTTGCATAGGTGTCGGCGAGTTGCTTGTCCGCCTTGCCACGTAATTTTGCGATTTCTGCGTCCGCATCGACGTCACTTTCTTGCGCAGCGGCTTGGAGTTCCAAGATGCGCGCTTCCAAAACAGCGACAGGCCTTTCGAAGTCAAGATATACCATCATGCCTGCCGGTTAGAGCCTGCGGCGCGACGGGTCAATGTGCGCGTTGCCAAAGGATGCCGCCGATTGACCAGTTCGACCAGCCGGCTGCTGTCCACATGCGTGTAAATCTGCGTTGTGGCGATATCGGCATGGCCCAGCATGGACTGTAATGCCCGTAGGTTTGCGCCACCTGCCAACAAATGCGTGGCAAAAGCATGCCGAAGGACATGTGGACTAACCTTTGCCGGGTCCAAACCGGCCTGCGCAGCCAGTTCCTTTATGATCTGAAACAGACGGATGCGGCTGATATGGCTCGTGCGCGAGGGAAACAGGAAGCGTGCCTTTTCAGGTATCATGGCCGACCAAGTGCCAACGGCTTGGCGTGCACGGTTAGAGATGGGAACCAAACGCTCCTTCGCGCCCTTGCCTTTGACGATAATGAATGGCTGATCCGATACGACAGCATTTCGGGGCAGCGCCGCCAGTTCGGTTGCGCGTAATCCTGATCCATAAAGCAATTCAATAAGAGCCGCCAAGCGGTAGTCGGCGGGCGCAGGGTGAGGCTGTGCAAGCTTGTCCGCAATGACGGCGAACAACTTATCCACTTCGTCTATATCAAGAATTTTAGGCAGCGTTCGCGTCTGTGGTGGCTTTGGCAACGCAGCAGACGGATTGTCAGCGCGAAAGCCCTCCTCATGCAAAAAAGCGAAAAAGCGGCGCAGTGCCGACACCTTGCGCGCAACTGAACTATTGGCAAGATCTCGCCAGTTGCTTGCCAGTTCCGCCAGATTGTCGGCACCAGCGTCATTCAGCTTTCCATCCAACAATTGGGATGCAGCCAAAAGGTCACTTTTATATGCAGAAAGCGTATTGCTTGCCACGCCCTGCTCGG
>CALGEE010000485.1 GCA_937881525.1 uncultured Sphingomonadales bacterium
TGGCGGGCGCCAATGACGCGACAAAGGCGGCTGCATTGTTGGCCGCTGCCGCTGCCTTGCGCGCGAGCGTGGCAGATATTCTCGAGGCGAATGCCCAAGATGTGGCCGCTGCGGTGGCGGCGGGGATATCCCCTGCGATGTTGGACCGGCTGAAGCTGGATGAAGGCCGCATCGCGGTGATGGCATCCGCGGTGGAACAGGTCGCAACGCTTGAAGATCCTGTCGGACAAATTATCGACAGCCGCAGCCGGCCCAATGGCCTTGTGATGGAACGCGTCCGCGTGCCTGTGGGCGTGCTTGGCATTATTTATGAAAGCAGACCCAATGTGACTGCTGATGCAGCGGCCTTAGGGTTGCGCTCGGGCAACGCCGTCATCTTACGCGGCGGTAGCGAGGCGGTACACAGCAACCGTGCGATCCACGCGGCGATGGTGCAGGGTGTGACGCATGCTGGCTTGCCCGCCGACGCTGTGCAGCTGGTTCCGACGCAGGACCGTGCGGTTGTCGGCGCGATGCTGCGCGCACAAGGGGCGATCGATATGATCATTCCGCGCGGCGGCAAGTCGCTGGTTGCCCGGGTTCAGGACGAAGCCCGCGTTCCCGTGCTCGCGCATCTCGACGGCATTTGCCACAGCTATGTCCATAAGGATGCTGACCCCGAAATGGCCCAAGCCTTGGTCGTGAATGCCAAGATGCGGCGCACCGGCATTTGCGGCGCGACGGAGACATTGCTGATTGATCAGGATTATCCCGCGCCCGCTGCGTTGATTTCCGCGCTACTGGATGCCGGCTGTGAAGTGCGGGCGGACGATATGTTGATGGAGCTGGATGCCCGAACCGTGTCTGCCGATGCGGATGATTGGGACACCGAATATCTTGATTCGGTGATTTCGGCCTGCGTCGTATCGGGGCTCGATGACGCGATGGCGCATATCGCCTGCCATGGCTCGCACCACACAGACGCGATCATCACGCAAGATGCGGCGGCCGCTGCACGCTTTTTGGCAGAAGTCGACAGCGCCATTGTCATGCACAATGCCTCCACCCAATTTGCCGATGGGGGTGAATTCGGCTTGGGTGCGGAGATTGGCATTGCCACTGGCCGCTTGCACGCACGCGGCCCCGTCGCGCTGGAGGGGCTGACGACATATAAATGGATTGTCCGCGGTCAAGGCCAGACACGCCCTTGAAAACGATTGGCCTCATGGGCGGATCGTTCAATCCGGCGCATAAAGGGCACCGCGCGATCAGCCTGTTTGCAATGGATTCGCTTGGACTTGATGCATATTGGTGGATGGTCTCGCCGGGCAACCCGTTAAAACCCCAATCGGACATGGCACCTTTGCCCGCGCGGATGGCATCGGCAAAGGCACAAGCAAAGCGCACACCGATTAAAGTCACCGCTATCGAACAGGCCCTCGGCACCGTCTACACCGCCGAAACGCTGAAGAAACTGGTGGCGCGGTACCCGAAAACGAAGTTCATTTGGATTATGGGTGCCGACAATTTGCTGCAATTTCAATACTGGCGGCGCTGGCGCGATATAGCGCGATTGATGCCGATTGCAGTTATTGCCAGACCCAGCTATAATCCCCATGTTGTTGCGGGTCCCGCAATGGCCTGGTTCAGGCGGTTTGTCCGGCGTTCGGACCAGCGTCATCACTGGACGAAATGGAGTACGCCAGCGCTTGTCTTTTTGCGCTTTCGTCCAGATCCGCGTTCGGCCACCGCTCTTCGGCATGCGGACCCATATTGGTTTCACCGATATAAGGAACTTGGAACGCGTGACGGCGTTACCCGAAATATTATGCTTTAAGGAGCCATCTTGATCGAACCTGCATCCGTTCCTGCCTCTGGCAAAGCCACCGCAAAGGCCAAGGAACCCACATTGACCCCCGACGCGCTGCATGCGTTGATTCTTCAATCGCTTGATGATGATCAGGCGCAAGAAGTGGTAACCATCCCGCTTGAAGGCAAAAGCAATATTGCCGACCATATGGTCGTCGCATCTGGCCGTTCGTCGCGCCAAGTGGCCTCAATGGCGCAAAAGCTTGCCGAGCGTATCAAAAAGGCCGGACGTCATGCCCGCATCGAAGGTTTGCCATCGGCGGACTGGGTGCTGATTGATGCCGAAGATGTCATCGTGCATCTTTTCCGTCCCGAAGTCCGCAGCTTCTACAATCTGGAACGCATGTGGGCATTTGGTGACGCGCCCGAAGTCGTGTCGCAATAAGACCGGTCGCCTGCGCCGATGGCGATGCGCCTGCATATCATCGCGCGCGGCAAGATTGGCCGCTCCCCCGAATCGGAACTGGTCGATCGCTATCTGAAACGGATTAGCTGGCCAACACGGCACAGCGAATTGCCGGATCGCGGCGGGGATATTCCCGCGTCGGACAGCCCGCACAAAACCATCATGATGGATGAAAAGGGCGAGCAGCTTAGCTCGGTCGAATTGGCGCGCCTCCTTGAACGCTGGCGTGACGATGGTGTGCGCGAAGTACGTTTCCTGATTGGCGCAGCCGATGGCTTTGACGACACGGCCCGTGCCGATGCAGACAGACTGATTGCCTTTGGCAAAGCGACATGGCCGCATTTAATGGCGCGCGCGATGCTCGCCGAACAATTGTTCCGCGCCACCTCCATCATTGCCAACCACCCCTATCATCGTGACGGATAAAGCCATGCGGTTTTGGCTTACCCTCGCAACTTTGATTTTGGCGCCTCTGTCTATTGCAGGCGGGCTAATGGCGCAGGAAATTGTTTCAGACGATGCGCAGCAAAATGCGTTGCGCGCTTTGCGGGATCGGGCGCTGACCGCCGAACACCGCAGCGAATTGTTGCGGCAGGAGGCAAGCAACGCCCAAAGCACCGCAGACCGCTTTATTGCCCAACGCGCGGTCCTGTCGGCTGAAATCGAGGCTGCAGAGGCGCAAATCGGCACTGCGGCCGCGCGCGTGGCGATTATATCGCGCAGCCAGAAAGCACAGCGCGCCCAACTCAACGTCCAAAGCGCGCCCATCCTGCGCCTCAATGCCGCGCTGCAGCAGATGGCCCGAAAGCCCGCATATTTGTTGATGATGCAGCCAGGTCAGCGCGCGGATTATATCCACCTGCGCGCCATCATGGCGACGGTGCAGCCCGCAATAATGCGCAAGACCAGCGCATTGCGCCAGCAGATTGCCGCGCAAAGCGAACTGGAGGCGCAGGAGGTATCTGCGCTCAAATCCTTGCGTGACGCCCGCGGTCGCCTGACAAATCGTCAGTCCGCGTTGGCCGCATGGGAAGGGGATGTTTTGGGCAACAATGCCGCCATGTCGGCCAATGCCGCCATCGCCTTTGAACAAGCGATTGCCCAAGGCGAGCGCGCCCGTGATATTGCCGGGCGGATCGACAATCAGCGTTTGAGTGCGACAAAGGCCGCTGAATTGGCGGCGCTTGATGGTCCCTTTATACGCCCCGGACACAGCGAACAGGGCCGTCCGAGCGGTAGCGCCTATATTCTTCCCGCCGCCGGGCAAGTTGTCGCCGGCTTTAGTGAACTCAACGTCAACGGTTATCGCGAGCGGGGCATTAGGCTGGCGGTGTATCAAGCGGCACGCATCGTTGCTCCAGCAGGCGGAACGATCTCCTTTGCCGGGCGATACCGCAGCTATGGCAACATCGTGATTATCGAACATGGCAAAGGGTGGAACAGCCTGATCACCAACCTCGATTCGGTCGAAGTCGCTAAAAGCCAGAAAATTGATCAAGGCGCCTTACTTGGGCGCGCCGGAAAAAACGGACCTGAAATTGGCGTTGAGCTGCGCAAAAATGGCCGCGTGATGGACATCGCAGCCATGCTTGGCTGAGTTTAGCGCGCTTGGTCGAGGCAGGATCTTGGTTGGTAATAACGTGCTTTCACCTTAGGTTCAGTCGCGATATAGCAGCAACAACCTGACGAAATGGAATTGGTCTATGAAGAACCGTTTGCTGCCCTCAACCCTTGCCATAATATTGGCGCTTGCGATTCCTGCCACCGTTTTGGTTGCGCAAAACATGCAATGGCAACAACAGCAGGCGCAGCAGATTGAGGATCTGGACGAATTCCTCGCGGTGTATCGCAAGGTGAAATCCAGCTATGTCGACAAGGTTGACGACAAGCAGCTCATGGAAGGCGCCATTCAGGGGATGCTGGCCAGCCTTGATCCGCATAGTGGTTTCCTCGACCGAACCGACTTTAACTCGTTACGCACGCAGATTGATGGCGAATATGGCGGCCTAGGTCTGACCGTCACGATGGAAGATGAAGCGGTAAAGGTTATCGCGCCGACGAAGGATACGCCTGCGGAAAAAGCGGGCATTAAGTCGGGTGATTTCATCACACATTTGGATGGCAAGTTGATTGTCGGCGGTACGCTTGATGAAGCGGTAGAGGCGATGCGTGGCACGCCGGGTACAACGATCAAGCTTTCGATATTCCGCCCTGGCCGTGATGCGCCGTTCGACCTAACCCTAACACGCGCCATCATCGACCTGAAGCCTGTGCGCTGGGAAGTGAAACACCGCATTGGCGTGATTTCGGTTACCGGTTTTTCCGAACAGACCGGCGCTGACGTCGTCGCGGCGGTTGCAGGTATCAAGAAAACGCTTGGCGGCAATCCGCTGGGCTATATTGTCGATTTGCGGTCGAACCCCGGCGGTATCTTGGATGAGGCAGTGGCCGTGTCCGATGCCTTTTTGACAAAGGGTGAGATTGTATCCGAGCGTGGCCGCGACAAAAATGACATCAGCCATTGGTGGGCAGAACGGGCGGTGCCCGGTGATGTGACCAATGGCGCACCTATCATCGTTTTGGTTGATGCTGGTTCTGCATCGGCATCTGAAATCGTTGCCGGCGCGTTGCAGGACCACCACCGCGCGTTGGTCATGGGCGAGCGCAGTTTTGGCAAGGGATCGGTGCAAAATGTCCTTCCCTTGACCCGCGACACTGGCTTGCGCCTGACGGTCGCGCGGTATCATTTGCCCTCGGGCCGATCGGTGCAGGAAGGCGGTATCAAGCCCGATATCCGCGTTCCGCAATTGACCGACCCCGACTATAAAATGCGCGTTTCGGTGCGCGAGTCCGACTTGCGTCGTCATTTGGTCAATGAACTGAAAGACGACAATAAGGATCTGGAAAAGGACAATGCCGACGATCCTCGGTTCGCCATGACTGCCGAGCAGTTGAAGGCACAGAATATCGATGATTTCCAGTTATACTACGCAATGGAAACGCTTCAGCGGCTTGGGTCGCGGACAATGAAGCTCGCGTCAAAACCGATTACGGGCAAGACGCGGAATTGATGGGTGTGTAGGTTTACGTAAGATCCCGCAACATGTTCAGGATGGCAGCTTTCTAGGTATCTCCGCATTTATGACATCAAAATTCGATAAGGCCCACTGGCTGGCATTTTTGCTTCCCGCTGCATTGCTGGGGGGCGCCTATGGATCGCAATATATTGGCGGGCTTTACCCCTGCGAGATGTGCTGGTGGCAGCGTTATCCGCATTTCGCGGCCGTCGCGATTGCGCTGGTCGCTTTTGGCGTCGGTAACCCCGGTTTCCGCAAAATGCTCGCCGCGCTCGCCGCTCTTGCCATTGCAACAAGCGGCATCATCGGCGGGTTTCATGCCGGTGTCGAATATGGCTATTGGGAAGGGCTCACCGCCTGCACCGCGACGATTTCGGGTACCGGCGATGATTTGCTCAAATCCATCATGAACGCGCCCTTGGTGCGTTGTGACGTTGCGCCATGGACTTTATTTGGCATTTCGCTGGCGGGATACAATTTCCTCTTGTCGTTCGGCGGCGCAATGCTCATCTTGGCAATGATATGGCGCAACAAGAAAATCTAACAACTGCCGCACAGCGGAACTTGGCAATCGAACGCATGATTCGCGTCAACCAAGCGGGCGAATTCGGCGCGAAACGGATTTACGCCGGACAGCTTGCGGTCATGGGTGACCGCACGCCTGCCGCGCGCAGCATCGCGCATATGGCAGAGCAAGAGGAGCGCCACCTCAACGCCTTTGACAAGATGATGGCCGAGCGCGGTGTGCGGCCAACAGCCTTGCACCCGATTTGGAGCGCGGCTGGCTTTGCACTTGGCGCTGTGTCCGCCGCCGTCAGCCCGGAGGCGGCCATGGCCTGCACTGTGGCTGTGGAGACCGAAATTGACCGCCACTATAGTGAACAGCTTGCGGAAATTGCCGATCGCGACCCAGAATTGTCGGCGATGATTGCAGATTTCCAAGCAGATGAGCAGGCGCATAAGGCAACCGCCTTGGCCGAAGGTGCGGAACGCGCGCCTGCCTATCCCTTGATGAGCGCACTGGTACGCATGGGGTGCCGGACCGCCATTGCCGTGTCGAAACATATTTAAGCTTCATGCCGCATTCAGCCTGCGACCTTCAGATGCAGGTTACATATTTTTTGGAGATAATCGCGTGAGGGCAATGGCCAGAATTTCTTTAGCCAGCATCGCCTTGATGCTGTCGGTTCAGGCATCGGCGCAGGATGCCCCGGCAGCCAGGCCCGGTGATGAGAAAATCAACCAGCTCATCATTTACGGCGAGGACGAATGCCCCGAAAGCAAAGGCGACGAGATAGTGGTTTGCGCCCGTTTGGGGGAGGCCGACCGCTTTCGCATACCTTCATCTTTGCGCGGCGATATCAACGACCCGCGTAATCAAGCGATGTCGGAGCGGATTAAATCTTATGAATATGTTGGCGCAAGCGGCACGATGAGCTGCTCGCCATCGGGCGCTGGCGGTTTTACCGGCTGCGGTCTGGCAGAGATTAACAAGGCGTATGCCGAAAAGGCGCAAGATACAGGCATTGTCTTCGGCCGCTTGATTGCCGCCGAACGCGCCAAGCGCATGGCAGGCGTCGATGCCGAGGCGGCAGAGGTGGAAGCCCGCGTGCAGGCGTTTGAAAAAGGCCGCGCTGAACGTGAGGCAAAATTGCAGGCTGAGTTAGAAGCCAAGGAAGCGGCAAGCGCTGATGCACAGCCGCTTCCTGAACCCAAATAAACAGGCGGCTTAGCCCTTCGTTTTTTCAGCCGCGACCCAATCTTTGATTTGTTGATCAAGGACATTCAGCGGTACTGACCCTTGGCCAAGCACAGCGTCATGGAAGGCAGCCAAATCAAATTTGCTCCCAAGTTCCTTGCTGGCCATATCCCGCAATTCGCGGATTTTCAGCTCGCCTAATTTATAGGCCAAGGCTTGACCGGGCCAGCTAATATAACGGTTGACCTCCGCCTCGATGTTAGCGGCGGACAAGGCGCTGTTATCGGTCATAAAGGCGATGGCCTGCTGCTTGCTCCAACCCTTGGCATGAATGCCGGTGTCGACCACCAAGCGGCACGCACGCCACATTTCGTAGGACAGCCTGCCCATGTCCTTGGCAGGGGTATCATACAGCCCCATTTCGATGCCAAGCCGTTCGGAGTATAGGCCCCAACCTTCGGTAAACGCGGTAAAGGACGCGCCATATTTGCGGAAATCGGACAAAGGCAGCTCCTGCTGCAACGCAATCTGATTGTGATGCCCCGGAACGGCTTCGTGCGCTGACAACGCCGGGATTTCCCAAAACGGTCGCTGGTTCAGCTTTGATGTGTTTACAAAATAGGTGCCTGAAATGCCGATCTCGGGTGATCCCGGATTATAATAAGCCGTTGTCGTGCCCTCGGCCGTTTCTGCGGGAATTTCTCGGATGCCATATGGCAAGCGGGGCAGGTGACCGAACAATGTGGGCATCTTGCCGTCGATGATCTTGGTCACACGCGCGACCTTCTCCATCAGTTCCTCAGGCGTTTTGGCATAATATTGCGGGTCAGTCCGCAAATGCGCGATGAAGGCTTCGCGGCTTGGGTAGCCAGCCTTTTTGGAGACCTCTACCATTTCGGCACGGATCCGCGTCACTTCGCTGAGGCCGATTTGGTGGATTTGCTCGGCTGTCAGATCGGTCGTCGTTTCCTCACGGATACGAAAGGCATAATAGGCCGCACCATTTGGCTGGGCCGAAACACCTGGCGCCCTAGCGCAGGCTGGCTTGTAGCTTGTCGTGTACCACGCCAGTTGCTTGTTCAGCGCTGGATACACGACCGTGCGGATGGTCGCTTCGGCGTTTGCGGCCAATATAGCAAAGTCGGTTTCCGAAATATTTTCAGGACGCTTGCCGGCATAAGGTCCGAAGAAACGTGACCGGCGAATGTCGGGGGCAATAAGCCCGCTGATTGTGCCTTCAAAGCCGTTTAACGTTTCGCAAGCTTGTGTAAACTTGCCCTTGATAGCAACATTGGCGACCGCGATATTTTCATCATTAGCCCGCGCATATTGTGTCAGGCGTGCGTTGTAGGATTCAAAATCTCGCTTGGTTTTGAACGGCAGGTTTTGTGCCATGCCGGCCAGTTGCTGATGCCAGCTGGAATAGGTCGTGAAGTTGATGGCGCGTTGGCCAAATCTATTGCCCTCAAACGCCGAATTGAGCGACCGCCGCAATATGCCTGCTTCAACCTTTGTTGGCGCATCAAGCGATGCCGCCGGTATGGCGTCCGAACGGGCAAGAAATTGCGCGGCTTGCGCTGCTCTGCGGTCCTGCGCGGCAAGCGTATAATCGCCCAGTTCATTGGCATAATCATTCACGCCAAGGGCGCTTGCGTACACAGGCTGCTCTTTTAACGTATACGCCCAGACATCGCTGACAAGATTGTTCAGGTCAGTATTGGCATCGGCATAAGCGGGCACCGACATCGCACATAAACAGCCGGCAAGTAACAAACTGCGCATAACGCATCTCCATGACATATCAGTGCGATGACTTAAGCAGGACAGGGACCAATTGGCCAGTGGCTATTGAGTCATCGGTAATTGTCGACGACATCGAAAATAGCGGTAATCTGATCGCGTTCCGTTTGCGTAAGCTCGGGCCGCCAGATGTCGAAAATTAGGACGAGCCGGTCAAACGCGCTGTTGTTCCATGCCTCATGCTCGACGCTGTCATCAAAGGCGATGACCTTGCCCTCTTCCCACTTAATCGTCGTAGTACCCACACGAAAGCCACAGTCTGGCGGGACGATTAACGGCAGGTGGCATAAGCCTGCTGTTGAGCATCCCCGTATGTGGGGGGATTTTCGCTCCGGGCTTGATAAGCGACAGCATGATTGACGGCGCACGTGGTCCGATGTGGCAAAGGGGTACATGGTCAATGATGGTCTGGTAAATAACCGGGCATCGGCGAATATGTTCGTCAACGGCGGCCCCATTTTGCCAGAGATGCAATGTGCTCCAGTCTGCATTTTCGAGCAGTCCATGATGGTCTTGCTGTGGGCGGCTTGATGCTGCTTTGATATAAGGCTGAAATCCGTCATGGCTTGCTAAAATCGCCAGAGCCTCGCGTTGCATTTCGGGAAAGCTGCTTCCAATTGCTGCACCCAGTCAAATGCCCGCGTGTCGGCAAATTCGATATGCGTCATACTCGGATAATAATGCGCCATCGGCTTTTGCGGGAATTGCCTATACTCGTCTGGCCGTTGCATATCGCCGAACATCATATCCAGCGACTCACGAAAACGGGGCTGCTGATGATCGCGGGTAAAGCCCCGATCGGTCAACGCATCAAGCAGATGGCAACGGAAATGGTCCGCCAGCCATCGGGTAGCAGCATCAGCGCGCGCGACTTGTGCAACGACATTAGGGTCGGCGGGCGGCCGCGCGGCGGCAGTTCTTATGGCTGCATTATAATAAGCGCTGGCGGCACGGTTATCACTATTTTCGCGCCTGCGGTCGGCCGTGGCGATTAACGCAATGATGTCAAACCTGTCCGCTGTAAGCCGCGACTCCGCCTCCGCTTCGGACGGGAAATCGGAAGGTGTTTGGGGCGCGTTAGATGCCATGACATAGCATTAGGGCATCACGATATGTTTTGGCAATGTTGCGATCCGCAAGGCGCGCCTATCGGTTGCGTGCGCCATGCCACCGGAACGCGTGTGTTCAGCCTGCATCCGTGCTTATGCTATTCGGCAGCTTCCAGTGCTTCATGGTCGGACAGAGGCTGGCTAAGGCGCGTAAGCATTTCCTTCGGGCAAATTTGCCAGAATTCGCCGCGTCTGCGATCCCAATCCTCAATGATCGATTTCGACCATGCGCTGTCCGTTGTCCGCGCGTGTTCTATGATAAGCGCCTTTAGCTGATCTTCCCAATAGGCACTTTCCAGACGTTGCCACACGATGCTATCTGGATTGGCCATGACGGCAAAGTCACCACCGGCATCGAGCACAAAGGCCATCCCGCCCGTCATGCCAGCGCCGAAATTGCTGCCGACCTTGCCCAAAATGACCGCCAGGCCGCCGGTCATATATTCCAGCCCGTTTGAACCGCAGCCTTCGACGACGACATGCGCGCCAGAGTTGCGGACGGCAAAGCGCTCACCCGCTTGCCCTGCCGCGAACAGCCGACCCGATGTAGCCCCATAGAGCACGGTGTTGCCGATGATGCTATTCTGATGGCTGGTCAGCGGGCTGCTGACCGTTGGACGCACGATGATCGTGCCGCCGGATAGGCCCTTGCCGACATAGTCATTGGCATCGCCAAAGACTTCCAATGTGATGCCTTGGCACAAAAATGCCCCAAGCGACTGACCGGCGGAGCCACGCAAGCGGACATGCACATGGCCTTCTGCGAGGCCCTTCATGCCATATAACCGCGTGATTTCCGAGCTGAGCCGTGTGCCCACCGCGCGATGCGTGTTGCGGACATTGTAGGTAAGTTGCATTTTTTCGCGCCGTTCGAACACTGGCCTGCCATCATGGATCATTTGCGCATCAAGGCTATCGGGTACTTCGTTGCGGAATGTCGGGATGTTGAACCGGCGCGCACTGTCTGGCGCGTCGACTTTGGCGAGGATCGGATTGAGGTCAAGATCGTCAAGATGCTCTGCACCGCGGCTGACCTGCCGCAACAATTCGGTGCGTCCGATGACCTCGTCAAGGCTGCGATAGCCAAGCTTAGCCAATATTTCGCGGACTTCTTCGGCGATGAAGGTCATCAGGTTGATGACCTTTTCCGGCGTGCCCGTGAATTTTTTGCGCAACGCTTCATCCTGAACACACACGCCAACAGGGCAAGTGTTCGAATGGCATTGGCGCACCATGATGCAGCCCATGGCAACGAGGCTTAGCGTCCCGATGCCAAATTCCTCAGCGCCCAATATAGCGGCAACAACAATGTCGCGTCCGGTTTTTAGGCCACCATCGGTGCGCAGCTTGACGCGGTGACGAAGCCCGTTGAGCGTGAGCACCTGATTGGCTTCCGATAGCCCCATTTCCCATGGCGTGCCTGCATATTTGATGCTGGTTTGCGGGCTTGCGCCCGTACCACCGACATTGCCGGAGACGAGGATGACATCGGCATGTGCCTTGGCCACACCTGCCGCAATCGTGCCAATGCCTGCCGCACTGACAAGCTTCACACAGACCCGCGCCCGCGGGTTAATCTGCTTGAGATCGTAGATCAGCTGCGCCAAATCTTCGATGGAGTAAATGTCGTGATGCGGTGGTGGTGAAATCAGCGTGACGCCCGGCGTGGAATGCCGCAGCCGTGCAATCATTTCGGTCACCTTAAAGCCGGGCAATTGCCCACCTTCGCCGGGTTTTGCGCCCTGTGCGACCTTGATTTCAATTTCCTCGCACGCACCCAGATATTCGGCGGTAACACCGAAGCGGCCGCTTGCGACTTGCTTGATGACGCTGTTGGCGTTGTCGCCATTGTCATATGGCTTGAAACGCTTGCTGTCTTCGCCGCCTTCGCCCGAGACGGCCTTTGCGCCGATCCGGTTCATGGCGATGGCCAATGTTTCATGTGCCTCCGGCGACAACGCGCCAAGCGACATTCCGGGTGTTACAAAACGTTTGCGGATTTCGGTGATCGCCTCAACCTCGTCAATCGCAACCGGCTCTTTCGCGAAGTTGAATTCCAACAAATCGCGCAAGTAAATCGGCGGCAGCTCTTTTACGCCTTGGGCAAATTGCGTGTAGGTTGAATAGCTGTCATTCGCCACGGAGCTTTGCAACAAATGCATCAGGCCAGCGGAATAGGCATGTTCTTCCCCGCCATCGCGTTGCTTGTAAAAACCGCCAACGGGTAACCGCGCAACCGCGGTGTCGAACGCATCGGCGTGACGGTCACGCGCGTTCACATATAGCGAGTGATAGCCTTCGCCCGAAATCTTGTTCGGCATGCCGGGGAAGAAGTCATTGACCAACGCACGCGACAGGCCAACCGCTTCAAAATTATAGCCGCCACGATAGCTGGATATAACTGCGATGCCCATTTTGGACATGATCTTCAGCAGCCCTTCGTTAATGGCCGTGCGGTAATTTTCGATGGCTTGCGATAATGTCAGGCTGCCCAGCAGGCCGCGGCCATGGCGGTCGGCAATCATAGCTTCGGCAAGATAAGCGTTCACGGTGGTTGCACCAACGCCAATGAGTACGGCGAAATAATGCGTATCCAAGCATTCGGCGGAACGGACGTTAATCGACGAATAGCTGCGCAGGCCATTGCGGACCAAGTGCGTATGCACAGCAGCAGCAGCCAGGATCATCGCGATTCCCACCCGGTCTTCACTGATATTATCGTCGGTCAAAAACAGCTCGGACTTGCCCATACGCACCGCGGCGACGGCTTCTTCACGGATGCGCGTGATGGCGGCGCGCAGGCCCTCTTGCCCTGCAGAGATGTCAAAGGTGCAGTCGATTTCGGCGCCAAGCGGTCCGAACGCGGACTTGAGCTTGCGCCAATCATGCGCGGTTAGAACCGGGCTATCGAGCACCAGCACGTCCGCATTCTGGCTCTTCTCCTCCAAGATATTGGCAAGGTTGGAAAAGCGCGTCTTCAGGCTCATCACATGCCGTTCGCGCAAGCTGTCGATCGGCGGGTTAGTGACCTGGCTGAAATTCTGGCGGAAGAACTGGCTGATAAGGCGCGGCTTATCGCTGATTACCGCCAAAGGCGTATCATCGCCCATCGACCCGATGGCTTCTTTGCCATCTTCGATCATCGGCGCGAGGATCATCTCGACATCTTCCAACGTCATGCCAGCGGCGATTTGCCGCTTGGTCAATTCCGCGCGCGACCAAGCGGGCGCGCTGTCGTCGCCAGCTTCGGGCAAGTCGGTGATCCGGCGGAAGCCGCCGACCAAAGCGCCATAATCCTGTTCGGCCGAAATACGGTCCTTCAACTCGCCGTCGCGGTATAATTTGCCTTCATCCAAATTGACGGCAATCATTTGTCCGGGGCCAAGGCGGCCCTTTTCTAATATCGTCGTTTCGGGAAGGATGACCATCCCGGTTTCCGAACCAATGACCAGCAAATTGTCCGACGTCCGGCTGTAGCGCAGCGGACGCAAAGCGTTGCGGTCAACGCCTGCGACGGCCCAATGGCCATCGGTCATCGCCAAGGCGGCAGGGCCATCCCATGCTTCCATTACGCTGGCCATATATTCATACATCGCGCGGTGGGTGGCGGGCAGATTGGGGTTCGATTGCCATGCTTCGGGGATCAGCATCAGCTTTGCGGTCGGTGCTTCCTTGCCTGAACGCACCAAGGTTTCGAACACTGCATCCAATGCAGCGGTGTCCGACGAGCCGGCTGGGATAACGGGCTTAATATCATCGGACTGCGCGCCAAAGGCGATGCTGGCCATCTTGATCTCGTGGCTCTTCATCCAATTTTGGTTCCCGCGAATGGTGTTAATTTCACCATTATGCGCTAGCGCGCGGAACGGCTGCGCCAACCACCATTGTGGGAACGTGTTGGTCGAATAGCGTTGATGGAAAATCGCAACGCGGCTTTCAAAACGGTCGTCCTGAAGGTCAGGATAAAAAACCGACAAGGATTCAGCAAGGAACAGGCCCTTGTAGACAATCGACCGGCACGACATCGAACAGATATAGAAATCGCGAATTTGCGCAGCGATGATCTTCTTTTCGATCCGGCGGCGGACGAGATACAGGTTCTTCTCAAATTCTGTTGTGTCGACCTCATCCGGCATTGGTCCCGCAATCATGATCTGCTCAATCTCAGGCCGCGTTGCCTGTGCCTTGTCGCCGATGACGGACACATTGACGGGCACCTGACGCCAGCCATAAATTGTATAACCCGCGTCGATGATCTCTGCCTCGACAATCGTCCGGCAATTCTCTTGTGCGCTCAGGTCAGTGCGCGGCAGGAATACCATGCCGACCGCAAGCCGGTTAGGCATCGGCCGGTGGCCGCTGTCCGAAATCGCATCGTCAAAGAAGCGGACGGGCAGGTCGATATGCAGTCCTGCGCCATCGCCGGTTTTGCCATCGGCATCGACTGCGCCGCGATGCCAGACCGCCTTCAACGCCTCAATACCCGCCGCAACGACGCGGTGCGACGGCTTGCCATCTGTCGCCGCGATCAAGCCAACGCCGCAGGCATCGCCTTCGGACTCAGGATGATACATGCCTTCACGCGCGAGGCGTTCATGTTCGGGGGTCGGGTAAAATATGGTCATGCTGCTTGCCTCTCGCGGCTTGCTTTTGATTTCAGATAATTATGCATATGCTGCGTGACGTCGCGGCCGTCGCGGATTGCCCAGACGACAAGGCTTGCGCCGCGCACGATGTCGCCGACTGCAAAGACTCCATCGAGGTTGGTCATCTGCGTTTTATGGTCAACACGCAACGTGCCCCAGCGGGTTACGTTGAGGTCGGGGGCGTTAAACATTACCGGCAGGTCTTCGGCTTCAAAGCCAAGTGCGGTGATTACCATATCGGCGTTGAGCGTGAAGTCGCCTTCTGGGTCATTTTCCGGCGTGCGGCGTCCAGACGCATCGGGGGCTGCAAGCCGCATTTTAGCGACATGCACGCGTTCGACTTTGCCGTCGCCGTCAAAGCCCTTGGGACCGGACAGCCAGACAAACTCGACGCCCTCTTCTTCGGCATTGGTCACTTCGCGCTGCGACCCCGGCATATTATCGCGGTCGCGGCGGTACAGGCACTTTACCGACTTTGCGCCTTGGCGGACGGCAGTGCGGACACAATCCATCGCGGTATCGCCGCCACCTATGACGACGACGTCTTTGCCATGCGCATTCATCGCGCCGCTGTCGAAAACAGGCACGGCGTCGCCAAAGCCCTTGCGGTTGGAAATGGTGAGAAAATCGAGCGCAGGGACGATTCCCTCAAGCCCACTGCCTGGCGTTGCAATCGCCCGCGCCTTGTAAACGCCCGTGGCAATAAGCACGGCGTCATGCTTCGCGCGCAAATCATCTAGCGAGGCATCGCGGCCCACTTCGAAATTCGCGTGGAAAATGATGCCGGAATCCTCAAGCCGTTGCACACGGCGCATGACTATGTCTTTCTCCAGCTTGAAACCGGGGATGCCATAGGTCAGCAATCCGCCCATCCGGTCGTAACGGTCATAGACATGAACGTCATAGCCAGCGACGCGCAGATATTCCGCTGTCGTCAATCCACCAGGGCCAGCGCCAATAATGCCAACCGATTGGCCGCGCGACGGCCCGACCTCGACGGGTTCTACCCAGCCCTGCTCCCATGCGGTATCGGTGATGTATTTTTCGACCGAGCCAATCGTGACCGCGTCATGGCCTGCAAATTCAATAACGCAATTGCCTTCGCACAAGCGATCCTGCGGGCAGATACGGCCGCAAATCTCGGGCATAGTGCTGGTCAGGTTCGACAGCTCATAAGCTTCGCGCAAACGCCCTTCGGCGGTGAGGCGCAACCAATCTGGTATATGATTGTGCAGCGGGCAGTGGACTGAACAATAAGGTACGCCGCATTGCGAACACCGCGACGCCTGATCGGCCGCTGCGTCTGGCGCATAACGGTCGGCGATCTCGGCAAAATCCTCCGCACGCATTTCGGCTTCCCGCTTGTGTGGATAAGCCTGCGGCTGTGAAATAAACTTTAGCATCGGATCATTAGCCACAGCACGCTCCTTAAGAAGCGCTGCGTATAACGCGGCAAACACGCTCTGTCACCTGTAAATCTAACAAATAGGTCAGCTATACTGACTAAAATAGCAAAATTTCAAACCAAAATTTAACTCTGCGCAATAATCTTTCAATTAAAAGGGTCCGATATGATGCCTATCGAAGTGTTAGCCACAGCAACGCGGCTGTTCCGATTATGATTCGGTAATATGCGAAAGGTGCAAATCCGTATTTGCCGACGATGGCAACAAAGGCCTTCACCACGACCACTGCAACCAGAAAAGCCATGGTGAAACCAATGGCTATCATCCCCAGATCATCGGCGTTCAAAAGCGCCCTGTCTTTCCATAAAGCGTAAACCGTTGCGGCCAGCATTGTGGGCACGGCCAGAAAAAAGGAAAACTCTGCCGCTGTCTTGCGCTCAACCCCCATCATGAGCCCGCCCATGATCGTCGCGCCGGAGCGGCTTACGCCCGGCAGCATGGCGGTGCATTGGACAAGGCCAATCGACAATGCCGTGCCAAAGGGGATTTCCTCAACTGCATGAAAGCGTACCGTCTTCACCACACGCTCCAGCAATAATATGATGATGCCGCCAATGATCAGCGCGAGAGCAACAATCTCCGGCGTCTGCATGGCTGCGCGGATAGCATCATATGCGATAACGCCAATCACAAGTGCCGGTGCAAACCCAAGAAGGATGTTACGCGTGAAGGCGACGGGGCCTTTTTCCATCTTCAACAGCCCAGTTCCAACAGCCCAGAAGCGCCGCCAATATACCAACAGCACCGCCAAGATCGCGCCAAGCTGAATCGCGATTTTGAAGGCAACCGAACTATTGTCCGTAAAGCCGATGACTTCACTCGCTAAAATCAAATGGCCAGTCGATGAAACGGGCAAAAATTCTGTCAGCCCCTCGATTAAACCGAGGAGCAAAGCGATCATCGTATCGCTCATTGTTTGGGACTGCTGCCAAAGCGGCCATGCTTGCGGTAAATATCCAACCAATCCGCAGCGATCACATCTATCGGCGTTGGCACGATGGCGTAAGCGGCTAGCCCGTCCGTTCCAGTCACCACATTGTCGCTGCCCAGCATCTTATACTGGTCATCGGTAATCGGTGCACCCGGCATCCAGCCTGTGCCCTTGGCGAGCATCTTGGCGGCAATGTCCGGTACTTCGACAAACAAAGGCGCGCGCCTGATGGCCTTGGCGATCCATCGGTTAAGCTCCATCATCGAGAATATTTCTGGCCCGCCCAGTTCGAGAACACGGCCATCCTGATGCGCAAGCGCTGCGGCAACTGCCTTGGCGACATCACCGACAAATACTGGCTGGAACCGCGTAGCAGCGCCGATAACCGGAACGACTGGCAGCATACGAATCAATCCGGCAAAGCGGTTGATAAACTGGTCTTCGCGTCCAAAGACGATCGACGGTCGCAAGATGACAGCGGCGGGAAATGCCGCATGGACAGCAGCTTCCCCGCCAGCTTTGCTTTGCCCATATTCGGCGTTGCTATGTGCGTCTGCGCCAATTGCAGAGATGTGCACCAAGGCTTTTACGCCAGCATCTGCAGCGGCCTTGGCAACAACGCCCGCGCCAATATTTTGAACCGCGTTCATATCGGCAAAGCTGCCAACCAGATTGATGACGGCATCGGCGTCTCGCACCGCGCGAGCAACGCTTGCAGGCTTGCGAACATCCGCTTCCATCAACTGCACCTGACCCAAATTGCCAAGTGGCTTTATGTGGATGGCGCTATTTGCATTTCGGCACGCGACGCGAACCCTTGCGCCTTGGCCAAGTAATGTTTGGGCAACATAGCGGCCGAGGAAACCGCCGCCGCCAAAAATCGTAATCAACTTGCCTTGCATATATGCTCCGTCGTGCAACGTAATAGCCTGCGGGCGCTTTGCACCAGCACCGCTAAGCTTTCAAGGCCGACCTGCGTGAAAATGACTGACCCGCGTTTGGACGGGCGGCAATAGCTATTTAATCCTGGCAGGGCGGGCACGGCCGTTGACAATATCACCTGATCGCTTAAAGGAGCGCCCCTACCCGACACGCAGCTGTACTGCGTTTCGAGTGCCCGGATGGCGGAATTGGTAGACGCACCAGCTTCAGGTGCTGGCGCTGGTAACGGCGTGGAGGTTCGAGTCCTCTTCCGGGCACCATTTGCATGATCTCTGTTGATCGAAATTAGTCGACAAAACCTAGGTTTTTTGCTATATATAGGCTTAAGCTAGTCGCTAGCAGCCGATATTGTTCGCCAGCAGCCAGCCGAAACTGGGGGCCTTTTTGGGGGCCTTTTCCGAGAGGGGCACTCCAATGGCTTTGACTGACATATCAATCAAAAACGCAAAACCCCGCGAACGTGATTACAAACTTGCTGATGGCGGCGGTCTTTATTTGCTGGTGACGGTATCGGGTGGAAAACTTTGGCGGCTAAAATTCCGCATAGATGGGATTGAGCGCAAGCTTTCACTGGGTAAATATCCCGCCTTAGGGCTTGGCGATGCCCGCAAAGCGCGCGATGCTGCCAAAACAAAAATCGCCGGTGGCAGTGACCCTGCTGCCGCTAAGCGACGCGAACGGATCGTGGCTAAACTTTCCGCTGCAACCACCTTTGATGCGGTGGCTATAGAGTATATCGCCAAGGTCGAACGCGAAGGACTAGCACCAGCGACTATTTCAAAACTTAATTGGGCGCGGTTATGGCTTCGTCCGGCCATAGGCAACCGCCCAGTCGATCAAATTGAAGCGCACGAATTGCTGGCGTTACTCAAAAAGCAGGAAAGCGCCGACGTTCTGGAAACTGCCAAGCGAACGCGAGCTTTTGCCAGCCGTGTGTTCCGCTACGCTGTCGCCACGGCACGCGCTAAGGCTGACCCGGCTTCTTTACTTCGCGGCGCAATTGCGTCGCCTAAGGTGAAAAATCTGGCCGCTATCATCGATCCTAAACGGGTTGGCGAACTATTGCGAGCAATTGACTCCTATGGTGGTGCACCACTGACCCGGCTGGCATTGCAACTGTCGCCGCATCTGTTCGTCCGTCCGGGGGAGCTGCGCCAAGCCGAATGGGCCGAGTTTGATTTTGGAGCTGCCATCTGGCGTATTCCAGCCACCCGTATGAAGAAGCGGCGCGAGCATGTGGTGCCATTATCCGAACAGTCGCTTGCGTTGCTTATGGAGTTGAAGGGCTTGTCCGGTGACGGGCGGTTTGTTTTTCCGGCACTGGGCAAGCCGAATGGCACAATGTCGGAAAACACTGTCAACGTCGCACTGCGCCGCATGGGCTTTGGCGCGGACGAGATGACAGCGCATGGTTTTCGTTCTTTGGCTTCAACGCTGTTGAACGAATCTGGCAAGTGGCACCCTGACGCAATTGAACGTGCATTGGCTCACCGCGACACGGACAAAGTGCGCGGAACTTATCATCGCGGCGCACATTGGGAAGAGCGCGTGGCCATGGCAACTTGGTGGGGTCAAAAGCTAGATACTCTGCGCAGTGGCGCAGTCGTTGTTGCGATAAAATCATCCGTGCGCGATTCAAATTAGTAGCCCTCTTGCCAATTGGGCAATTTGACGTTCATTAATGGTCAATGTCGACCATCTGGATTGAAGCAGCACTAGCGCGAAAGATCGCTTCGAACGGGGCGCACCAGACCTTTGGCGCTCTCACTCTATGCGAACGCGCCTATGCTGGATTGATCCGGGCAAAAGCGAAAACATTCATTTTTGGAGAGGATACTAAATCCGACGCCGAAATCCCAAAAGGGTTTTGGTGGGCCAAAGGGCTTGAAGCACTCAAGCAAAACTGGACGGTCGGCGACTTTTCGACTTGGACAGACCAGAGTGTCGAAATGAATGCCTTTGGTGTTCGCTTCGCGCTTGATGATGTGCTGGAGACTTTGCCCGTGGAGCAGCGTGCTCTTGCTGCCAGGCAATGCTCGGTGCAGGGCAGCAATGACTGGTATTCAGCTAGGCAGGCACGCGACATGGTCGCAAACAACGAGAATTTGAATAGTTTCACAGCAGGAAACCGCATTATCGAATTGGCGAAATTGGGCTTTGTAACCGGCCGTGCGGTCCAAATGTTTTCTGGAAAAGAGCTTGGCAGCAAGTACGGGACTTTCGAGAGGGAGTGGGATATTCCCGTTCGGTTTTGGACGGATTATTGCGCGGCTGAACGGTCGATGCAGTATTGGGAACTCGGCAAATTCAGCGGACGCGCTTATATGCTGGACGACACCAATTGTATCGAATTGACAGGGGTGCATTTTTTGAAAGCGACCATTGATGCCTCTCCTGTTGAAAGTGATACGCACGTCGAAGCCGTGGCGAAAAAGCCCAACCTTTCGGCCGCCGAATTGAATAAGTGGTGGGAGAGCATGGCGTCTTCACGGGAGCAATTAAGCCAAGAACAGTTAATCACGCTTGTCCTCGCAAAATACCCCGAAAACTGCGTCGCACGTGATCGAATTCGCGAGCTGTCGGGAGGCAGAAAGCGTGGTCCCAAAGTATTTGGCGGCTAAATCTCCGCCAAATACTCGCCAAAATATCCGCTAATTTTAAAAACCGCGAGAGTCCGAAGCTGACCGCTGGCACCCGCCGGCGCAGCACAAGGACGCCAAATGGAACAACTTACTATATCGGTGAATGAGACGATGCGTGCACTGGGCTTGGGGCGCACCACCGTTAACGCGATGATCGCGGACAGGCGGCTGGAAAGCGTGAAGCTGGGCAGGCGACGGCTGGTTAAGGTGAAATCGATCCGCCGTTTAATTGACGACAAAGCGTAATTGCCCCCGTGACTGGTAGGCGCGCCAATCCCCGCTTGCTCAAAATGCACCGCAGCTATTCGGTTGAGGAAGCTGCGCTGAAGCTGGGCGTCCACAAAAACTCGATACGTGGCTGGATCAAAGCCGGGCTGCCGATACTTGATAACTCTCGCCCGATAATCATTCTCGGCGGTGAACTGAAGGCTTGGCTGGATAAAAAGCGCAAAGCCGCAAAGCGCCCATGTCCGCCCGGGAAATTCTATTGTTTTAAGTGCCGGACACCGAAAGCGCCTGCCCTTGGCATGGTCGAATACAAGCTCATGAACAAGACAACGGGCAACCTGATTGCTCTTCGTACAGACTGCGGAACTATGATGCACCGTCGTGCGCGACAGGAAGCAATTGAGGCAATTATGCCTAATTTGGCCATCCAAATTACGGAAGCAAAGCCAAGCATAATAGAGCGGACACCTCCCCCCCTAAATTGTAACAAGATGAAGGACACCTGACACATGGCAAAACACAATTCTGCAAACGCCCGGATCAAGCGCGAATACTTTCAGTATTTGAAGGAAGCGATGCGCCGCGATGAGGCCTCGATTGATGCCGTAGCAAAGGCGCTATCGCGCTTTGAAGAATCCAATAGGCACAAAGATTTTGGCCGCTTCCACCGCGAGCAGGCGGTCGCATTTAAGCACAAGCTGGATGAGCAAACATCGGTTCGAACTGGCAAACCATTGAGCCGCGCAACAGCGCACTCGACGCTGTCGGCGGTGAAGGCGTTTTTCTTCTGGCTTGCCGGCCAGCCCGGTTACAAATCCAAAATTACATATGACGACGCCAATTATTTTAACCTGAGCGAGAAGGATGTCCGCATCGCAAATGCCACCCGACAGCCCCCAGTGCCGACGCTTGACCAAATCAATCATGTACTGGCCACGATGCCAG
>CALGEE010000486.1 GCA_937881525.1 uncultured Sphingomonadales bacterium
GTTGGGCTTCAAGCATAGCGCCGACGGCAAGCACATCATTACCGCAGAAAATCGCGGTCGGACGATCCTTCGGATCAATGCTCAACAATGTCCGACAGGCATCCCGGCCTTCACGTACTTCATAGGGTTTTTCGATCAGCAGGGTGTCGGGCACGGTCAGCCCACGGGCTAGCAGCGCACCCCGCACGCCGGCGATACGTTCGCGCGCGCGGTCGTTGCCGGTTTTGATCCCGGCGATGATCGCAATTCTCACATGGCCGAGATCAAGCAGATGATTGGTGATGTTGCGTGAGGCCTGAAGGTTGTCAAAACCGATGCAGGGATTGGCGGCATCGGATGCATAGGTCCACGTGGTCACGAACGGGCAGCGATGCCGCTCAAGCAGCGTGATTGTTTCAGGCTTGTGCTCCTGACCAACCAGTATCAGGCCATCGACGCCCCGTTCGATCAGGGCCTGAACCTGAGCGTGCTCATTGTCGAGATCATAGTTGGTGACCGCGAGGAGCAGGGTGAAGCCTTCTCTGGTCAGGCGGTTTTCGATGGCATTGACGCCGGTGGCGAAAATCGCACTTTCGAGGGTCGGGATAATGGCACCGACGGTGTGCGATCTTGAGGACGCAAGGGCTCTGGCCGCGCCATGCCGCACATAGCCAAGGGCGTTGATCTGGGCTTCGACACGCTCCTTGAGCGCGGGGCTGACGTCAACCGGGCTGTTAAGAACCCTGGAAACCGTTGCTGTCGATACGCCGGCTGCGGTGGCGATATCCTGAAGGTTGGGCGTGCTGGTTTTCTTCATGGCCAAATCAATACCTGCTCAAGCAACGCCGGTCTATTCCTTGAGTGTTGACTCTGGAACATTAGGCGATACAATCCACGAATGTAAGCGCTTACATTCATAGTGCAAGGGCCATTTATGCAGCTGACAGGCTGTCCGGCGGGGAGTGAATCACGATGACAATCGAATACCTGAAAAAGGCAGAAAAGACATCCGCAACCGGTGAAGACGAAACGCGCAAGATCGTCGCCGACATGCTGGCCGAAATTGAAGCTGGTGGTGAAGAAACGGCTCGTGCTTACGGGGCTAAACTCGATAAATGGGACGGTAATATCATCGCTGGGCCAGAGGATATCGAACGTGCCAGTGCACAGGTTTCTGAACAGCTCAAGGATGATATCAAATTCGCCTACGAACGGGTTCGTGGTTTTGCCGAAAAACAGCGCGCCAGCGTACAGGAGTTCGAAACCGAGCTGTCGCCGGGTCTGTGGGCCGGACAAAAACTGATTCCGATGGCCTCCGCCGGCTGTTACGTACCGGGCGGGCGATATGCCCATGTTGCCTCGGCGATCATGAGCATCACGACGGCCAAGGTTGCCGGCGTCGAAAACGTTATCGCGTGTTCAGCGCCGAGCATCGAGCGCGGCGGCATCCACCCGGGCATTCTCTATACGATGAATTTGTGCGGTGCCGATCACATTCTGGCGCTGGGTGGTGTGCAGGGAATCGCAGCGATGGCCTTCGGCTTGTTTACCGGACACAAGGCCAACATTCTCGTTGGTCCCGGCAACCGCTTTGTCGCCGAAGCCAAACGGATGCTGTTCGGTCGTGTTGGCATTGACCTGTTCGCCGGGCCAACGGAAATCCTGATCATTGCCGACGGGGCGGCTGATCCGGAAGTGGTTGCCGTCGATCTGGTTGGTCAGGCCGAGCACGGATTTGATTCACCGGCATGGCTGATCGTCCGCGACCGGGCATTGGGTGAAGATGTGGCACGACGGATGCAGCCGCTGATCGACAAGTTGCCGACCGTGCAGCGCGAGGCCGCAACGGCGGCATGGCGGGATTATGGCGAAATCGTTTACTGCAGCACCGATGAAGAAGCAGCCGTGGTTAGTGATGAATACGCGCCCGAGCATCTTGAGATCCATACGGACAATCTGGATTGGTACGTGAACCGACTGAAGAATTACGGCTCGTTGTTTGTCGGTGAGGAAACCACCGTTGCTTTCGGCGACAAATGCTCAGGCACCAATCACATTCTGCCGACCAAGGGGGCCGGACATTATACCGGCGGCCTGTCGGTGCACAAATTCATCAAGGTGGTGACGACGCAGCGGATGACGCGTGAAGCCAACCGCGATGTGGCGCAGGTGACGGCACGGATATCGCGGCTTGAAGGAATGGAAGCACACGCACGGACCGGTGACATCCGCCTGCACAAGTATTTCCCGGACGAGACTTTCAAACTGCACGTGTGAGCGTCATGAGCGAAGACACATCCTTTGATCTTTCAGGCCAGGTTGCCCTTGTCACCGGAGCTACGTCGGGAATAGGGCAGCGCATGGCCGGGGCGTTGGCCAGAGCCGGCGCAAAAGTCATCGTCGCGGGTCGCAATGCGGGCCGGTTACAGGAAACGGTCGATGCGATCTCAGCCTCCGGGGGCGTGGCGTCGCCGGTTCGTGTCGATCTGGATTTCAAGCATATCATTGATGATTTTTATCGAAGCGCAGCGGATCCTTATGGCGCGCCGACCATTCTTGTGAATGCAGCGGGGATCAACCTGCGGGAACCCTGGGTGGAGGTCACGCTGGAAAGCTGGGATAAGACATTAAACCTCAACCTGGGCGTGCCGTTTTTTCTCGCAAGGGCTTGTGTGCCCGGGATGATCGAGAAGGGCTATGGCCGCATCATCAATATAGCATCGCTGCAAAGCTACCGGGCGTTTGCCAACAGCATGCCATATGGCGCATCGAAAGGCGGTATCGTTCAGTTGACTCGGGCCATGGCCGAAGGCTGGTCAAAAGACGGCATTACCGCCAATGCCATCGCACCGGGCTTCTTTCCGACCGAACTGACGGCGGCGGTTTTCAACAATCCGGAATTGTCGGCACATCATGCGCGAATGACGGCGATCGGCCGCAATGGCGCGCTTGATGATCTGGATGGAATCACGGTATTTCTGGCGGCAAAGGCATCCGCCTTTATTACCGGCCAGACAATCCCGATTGATGGCGGTTATACCGCCAAGTGAGAGGGTGACATGAAAGCGCTGGTCTATACGGGGCCACAGACAATCGTCCTTCAGGACGCAGCCGATCCCATCGCCAGTGCGGGGGATGTGCTGATCGAGGTTGGCGCCGTCGGCATCTGCGGCTCGGACATGCACGCCTATATGGGCCACGACGAACGCCGCCCGGCCCCCCTGATTCTGGGGCACGAGGCGGCGGGTGTGGTGCAGGGCGGGGTGCATGATGGCAAGCGCGTTGTCGTCAATCCGCTGGTGACGTGCGGGGTCTGTCGGGATTGCCTGTCCGGTCGGGAAAATCTTTGCGCAAAACGTGAAATCATCTCGATGCCACCCAGGCAGGGTGCCTTTGCCGAGAAGATTGTTGTCCCTGCGCGCAACATCATTGAAGTTCCAGCCGGGCTTGATCTGGCCCCGGCTGCACTGGCCGAGCCGCTGGCTACGTCGTGGCACGCTGTCACGCTGGCAGCCCGTCATGCGGCGCGCCCGCTGGCCGAGGCACGGGCTCTGGTGATGGGTAGCGGCGCTGTCGGACTGGGTGCGGCGCTGGTGCTCCGTGCTTTCGGATGCAGTGACATCACGGTCGCGGAAACCAATGCGCTCAGGCGGGCAACAGCGACATCGCAGGGCTTTGATCAGGTAGTCGACCCGAGTGTCAGCGGGGTGCTGGATGCCAGCTTTGCCGATGTTGTCATCGATGCTGTCGGTAACAAACCGACCCGTGCTGCGGCCGTTCGCTCGGCTCGGCCCGGATCGGTAATCGTCCACATCGGGCTTGGTGACGGCGTTGATGGTTTTGATGCCAGACGGGTGACGCTGCAGGAAATAACTTTCGTCGGTGCTTATACCTACACGATGATCGATTTTCAGGCCACGCTGAGAGCAATGGCGTCAGGTGCTCTTGGTGATCTGGACTGGATCGAGGAACGCACCCTCGCAGATGGTATAGGGGCCTTCGGGGATTTGCTGGCAGGACGCACCGGGGCGGCAAAGATCGTGCTCAGGCCTTAAGTTTGACGGTCGCGGCCAATCAACTTATTCGGTGACAGAAAGGGCCTGTGCGGCTTTCCGTAACGTCGGAAGAAACGTCCGGGCCTTTTCAATGTCCATGCGGACAGCAGGTGCATGAAATGCCAAGGCGGCGACCATGCGGCCTTTGTTGTCATTTATGGGGACGGCGACGGCAACCATGCCATCGACAAATTCCTCGTCATCGATACCAACCTGATCCTGACGAATTTTTTCTATCGCTTTCAGGAGATCGTCCGGGTGGACAAGGGTGTTTTCCGTATGCTTTTCAAGCGGCAGCACGGATATCAGTGTTGCACACTGATTCTTTGGCAAGGAGCTCAGATAGAGTTTGCCGCTTGCCGTGCAATGAACCGGCACATTACTGCCGATGGGTAGCTGGTGGCGCAGCGGCCATTTGGTCTCGACCCGGTCCGAATAGAACATCTCGATCCCAAGGGGGATGACGATATTGCACGTTTCGCCAATTTCCTGCGACACGGTAGACAGGATGCCGTGACGATAGGTGTGCTCTGCTGTTGTTGCGAGCGTCAGGCGCGCCAGCTTGCGCATGCGATGACCGACCACATAGCCCCGGCCATTGATGTCTTGCCGTATAAATCCTTCCTGCTCGAGCAGATTACATTGCCTGTGCAGCGTCGCCTTTGGTAAGCCCGTCGGCTCCATAAGGTCGACGACCGTCATCGGTCGATCCGCGCTGGCGATAGCCTCGATAACTTCGAGCGCGCGAACGGACCTGGATGATTTATCCGATGTGTTATCGGACATTGGTCAGCCGTTATCTGGCATGCTGGTAAACTCCGGCTCCGTCTTGCGTCAGCAGGATCGTCGAGAAATCCGGGATCAGGATAATCACGACCCAAACGACAAGCAATGCCAGCAGGTACGGCACGATATATCGTAGCAACTGGAAATACGGTATCCCGGTTATCCCGCTCGCCACATAGAGATTGAGCCCGTAGGGCGGCGTGATGAAGCCGATGGCATCACCCACCAGGAAGATCACGGCAAAGTGGATGGGATCGACGCCGATGCCCGCGGCAATCGGGGCCAGGATCGGGGCCAGAATGATGGTGTTCGGCAGGCTTTCCAGAACAGTCCCGGCAATCAGCACGATCAGCATGCAGGCGAAAAGGATGGGATAATAGCCACCCAGATTAGCCAGCATTTCTGTGACGAACACTTTGGCACCAAGCAAGGACAGGATTTGCTGCATGACGACGGAGACGGCAATCAGCGGCGCCAGCAGGCCTGTGATCTGTCCCGACCGCATGATCAGCGCGGGCAAATCCTGAATCCTGAAACCCTGCACCACGAGGGCGCGGGTAAGCTGTTTTTTCTGACTTTCATTTTCCTGCACGTCACCCAGCATTTTATTCAGCGGATACATGATCAGGCCGACGATCAGACAGAAGCCCGCCGTAACGCCGGCGGCTTCGGTCGGCGAAAACTTGCCGGAATAAATACCCCAGATGACCAGCAGGATGGCGAAGAAGCCGAGCCAGGCCCCGAGTGCGTTCCGCGCCACGCGCACGACATCAAAGCGGATCAGGTGGCCCCAGCCGTTCTTCCTGGCGACGTACCAGCAGGTAAACTGCATTGCCAGGACCATCAGCAGGCCGGGCAGCAGACCGCCGATGAACAGGTCGCTGATCGACAGGTTCAGCAGAAAGCCGTAAACGATGAAGATGATGCTGGGCGGGATGATGATGCCGACCGTTCCGCCGGCGGCGATGGTCGCTGCGGCGAAGTTCTTGTCGTATCCATTTTCGCGCATTTCCGGATACATGATCGACCCGATGGTCGCCGTGGTTGCGGAGTTGGATCCGGAAATGGCCGCGAACAGGCCGCACGCACCGAGCGAGGCCATGCCGAGACCGCCACGCATCCAGCCCAGAATGGAATAGGCAAAATCCGAGAGGCGCTTGGCGATGCCGGCGTTGTTGATCAGATCGCCGGTCAGGATAAACAGCGGCAGCGCCAGCAGGCCGAAGAAATTCAAACCTTCAAACAGGGTGACGCCGATATTGGCCAGCGTGAAATCGATGACCAGACTGACGCCGACAATCCACAGACCGATCACCAGAAAAATCGGAACGCCGAGAAGAAACAGGCCGGTTACGCCCAGAGAGACCATGCTGATCAAAAATGTATCCATGACTTCACCTATTCCCCGAGCATGCTGACGGATATGGAAAACTTCTGGCCGCTGCGCCATTTCAGATAATCGCTGCGCAGATTTTGCAGGACACGGATACACAACAGTGCCCAGGCAACGGGCGTTGCCATGTAAAACCACCACTGCATAATATCATCGGTGCCGGTGACGATCGCGAAGTTGTCATGGGACAACTGTACCTGCTGGATCGAGAAATAGAGAACGATG
>CALGEE010000487.1 GCA_937881525.1 uncultured Sphingomonadales bacterium
TTTCTTGCCGAACACATAGTTTCCTTCACAAATCATGGCGACGACAATTTCGTCAGGGGTGGTGTCATCCTTGCGCCACGTCGCGACATTGCCACCGTGACGCAGGACGCAAATGCGGTCTGCGACCTCAAAAATGTCGCGCATATTGTGAGAGATGTAGACGACTGCGTGGTTGGTATCGCGCAGCCGTTTGACCACATCGAGAACCTGCCGCGTTTGCGCGACTCCAAGGGCCGCCGTCGGCTCATCCAGCATCACGACGCTGCCGTCAGCCCCAACCGCACGTGCAATTGCAATCGCTTGCCGCTGCCCACCGGACAAGCCGCCGACCTTGGCGCGCACGGATTGAAGGGTGCGTACTTGCAAACGGTCAATCGCCTCTTTTGCCTTCACTTCCATCTCAAGATCGTCGAGAGGACGCAAAAGACGCGGCAAAAAAGACCAACCAGATTTGACCGGCTCGGCACCAAGGGAAAGGTTCGCCGCAACATCCAAATTCTCGCATAGTGCGAGATCTTGATAAACGATCTGGATGCCCAGATCGCTTGCGTCATGAGGGGTATTCACAACCACTGACGCTTCGTCGATGTAGAATTGGCCCTCATCGGCGGCATGTGCACCGGCCAAGACTTTCATCAAGGTCGATTTGCCCGCGCCATTGTCGCCCACCAGCGCCATAACCTCACCGCGGGCGACCTCAAAGTCGACACCGCGCAGGGCATGAACGCCGCCAAATCGCTTGTGAATACCGCTCACACGCAGGTGAGGGGGTGGGGCCGCTGGCCCCACCTTGTTTTCCTGTTCAGACATGTGTGTTCCGATTACTGGCAGAAAGTCGTTTCTGCGGCTTCGCCTTGGCACACCATCTCTTTGGTGATCGATGCGTCGTTGGCGATCACATAGGCGACGCCATCCACTCCAACGGCGGAGTATGATCCGACCGGAACGTAAGCGACGGTAGCGCCAACACCGTTTTCAACGGTTTGTGGGGCAAGGTCCGAGAAGTCTTCGCCATTGACCAAGCGTACGGTCACTTGTGCGGCTGCTGCGGCCATATCTTCAAGCGGACGCCAGCCACATTGGGTCTGCTTGCCAAGCAACATCAGTTGCTGCGCCTGTACTGTGCAGTCCAGACCGGAGACAGGAACCGTGCCCGCCATGCCTTGCTCTTCCATCGCGGCAATCGCCGCGCCGGCGTTACCATCGTTAGAAGATACTACGCCCTGAACATTGTTGTTCAACTGCGTCAAAGCCTGATCCATAGAACGACGCGCAATCGCCGGGTCCCAGCCTTGGGTCCAGTTCTCATAGCCCATGACACGTGCGCCGCTTTCATAGAGCGGCGTCAGGGCACGCAACTGACCATTGTGGATCACTGCGGCGTTTGGATCGGTTGGCGAGCCTTTGAGCATGACCAGCGTATCGCCATCGGCCGTGTTGTTGATCACATGCATGGCTTGGTCATACCCCATGCCTTCAAGATCAGCCTGAACCCAGAATGTCGTGTTCGCCGAATTGATCATCCGGTCATAGGCGATTGTGGGCACGCCCTCTTCTGCGGCGGTGTCTGCGATAATAGCAGAGCTTTCACCGTCAATCGGGATCACAACCAGTACTTTGGCACCCTGTGTTAATGCTTGTTCGGCCTGGCGCTGCTGCACGGACGTATCGTTGTTGGCGTTGAAGACCTCGACCTTCACGTCAGGGGCAATCTCGGCCATCGTGCGAACGAACGCAGCGGCGTCTTGCTGCTCCCAACGTGGGTTCACGTTTTCAGGCAGCAACAATGCCACCATGTCTTCTGCAGTCGCTGTTTGGGCGGTCAGTGTCGCACCCGCCAGCATGGTCGTCGCGAGAAGACCTTTCTTAAGGTTGGAAAACATCATATCCTCCTTGTTGATGTCTTGACGCCTTTTGGGCGTCTTTTCGTCTGGTGGTTTCCCCGAAATTTCGGGATCGATCCGGTAGCGCGACGTTGATTGAAGCCGATGTCGTGCTGCCACCACTAGCCCGCGCACCACTGCGAGCTGGTGAATACCTTTGCCCTGCTGCCGGTCAGTTTTTCAAAGCTCCTCCAGCCATATCTTTCAGCGCGCTTTCAAGACGTTGGCTCGTGTCGCTCAGGTGGGCGGTCATCGTCTGTTCTGCGAGCGCATGATCCCGCGCCTTGATCGCCTCCAGGACCTTGCGGTGAAAGGGGATCGAATTTGCGTTTTCTCGCGGATCACGATTGGTCAGTCGGATCGAACTGAGCAGGGCGGAAAAGATTACCCCCTCCATCGACAGTAAGATCTCGTTGTTGGCCGCGCGCAGTATCCCACGGTGAAACAGGGCGTCCGCGACCACGAAGTCTTCAATCGAATGGGACTCTTCTTCCATGCGCACCTGAGCGGCCTCGATTTCGGAAAACTGCTCCTCGGTCCCGTTCATCGCGGCCCAACCCGCGGCCTTTGGCTCCATCATTCGGCGCATATCGAGCAACTGACGCAAAAAAGCGGGCTTGGGATCGACAGAAAGGTGCCATGCCAACACATCATCATCCAGCAAAGACCAGCTTGCCCGACGCCGCACCCGAGTGCCACTGCCTCGCTTCACCTCCAACAGCCCCTTGCTAACCAGCAGTTTGATGCCCTCACGGATCACCGATTTACTGACGCCAAATCTTTGAGAGAGCTTACCCTCATCCTCGATCAGGGCATTTTCCTTGTAGTGACCGGCGACAATGCGACGCCCCAGTTCCCGCGACACCTGCATTGCAAGTCCCGGGGCAACCCCGTTCGCGTCTTTCAAGTCATAGTACAATATTTCATTCATTTGATGATATTAAACATCTGATGTTTTGTCTGTCCAGATCAAATTTATTTCCATCAGCTAGGGAAGCCTCACAGTCCACCCCTCCGCCAAGCTTTTGATAATATTAGAAAATCAGAAGTCGTAGGTGTGATGCGGCCAGCGCGTGCATCAGTTAGGGCGATTATGAATATGGCATCTTGCAATCTGACAATCACGAATCGACAAACGCATTCCTGAGGTTCTTGTAGGGGCAAGAGTTTTCAAGAAGCGGTCATTGGCGCAGCCGCAGCGAAAGCTCACTTTGTCCGCTATGCCGACCTTCATCCTCCGAAAATGCTGCACGATGCACGAATGGCCGGTCTGGTGAAGCTGCGCTGCCGCGCCGGTCACCTTGCCGAGCGGCCGCAATGGGCCGTCCTTGACGAACGGCCCAATGGCTTAGATTTCTATGGCTTCCGCAATCG
>CALGEE010000488.1 GCA_937881525.1 uncultured Sphingomonadales bacterium
GGCAAGACCATCTCAGCCCACCTTAATATTGGAGGCTGGCAATGAGTGAGCTAACTAATCATGCCAACAGGATGGCAGACCTGTTCAGGGGTTTCTCTGGTGGTTATGGGTCTTATTATGCCCGGCTTCTAGGTAAAGCAGGGGGCAAGCAAAAAGTTCGCCAGTTTATGGTGAAAGAGCCGCCAACAATTGATTTGTTCAAGGCCCACTTGTCTGGTCAAACGCCTGTTGGCATCTATTTACTAGACGATAATGAACAGTTGAGTTTCGGTGCAATCGATATTGATGTGTATCCGATAGACCTTGGTGCGCTGGCAAACCGGTTGGATGAAATGTCATTGCCATTGATCGTGTGTAACAGCAAATCAGGCGGCGCACATGTTTATGTCTTTTTTGAAAGCCCACAGGACCCCGCTGAAACGATAGACGTCTTGAAGGCAATCGCTGACGCAATCGGCTATCCCGGTGTCGAGGTTTTTCCTAAGCAAGCGAAGCGTCCATCTGGTGGATACGGAAACTACATCAACCTACCTTTCTTTGGACACCCTAGCTTGAAATACGCGTGCTACACGCCTGAAGGGGAGATGGGGCTATCTGCCTTCCTTGATTTGGCTGAGTTTAGCAGAACAACGACTGCCAACCTGAATCAACTCCTCAGTCAGCAAAAGCTAACCAAAGATATTCGACCCGCAGATAATTCAGAGTTGCAGCGACCCCAAGCTGCTGGTCGGAATGAATTTCTCTTTTTTCTTGGAACAGATCTCATGCGGCAAGATCTAGGGCATGACATTGTGGCAACAATCATACGTGAAAAAAATCGAACAGCGACGGAACAGGATCACGAGAACTTTGTCACCGAGGGGTCATTGCCAAGCGATGAGATAGAAAAACTGATCGCGAATCTTAAAAAGACGGAAACACAAAAGTCTCCAGATAAAAAAAGCGCAATCGTTGAGGAGTTAAATGCAAAGCATGCGCATGTCATGATCAGCGGCAAAGCACGCATAATAAACACCACGACTGATCCACAGAATGGTTGGCAGATGCATGACTTCTCAACACCAGCGGATTTTCGGTCAAGATATGCTAATCATAAAGTTAAAGTTGGCAATAAAACAAGGACGGCTGCAGAAGTCTGGCTAGAAAGCCCTAAAAGGCGATCTTATAGTGGCCTAACGTTTCTGCCCGGCAAAGATGCCGGCGATTACTTTAACTTATTTCAAGGGTTTGCTG
>CALGEE010000489.1 GCA_937881525.1 uncultured Sphingomonadales bacterium
TTCCAGATGGCGATCATCCTGCTGGTCCAAGCGCACACGTACAAATGCCGTGACCTCTCTATTCTCTGCTCGTTAAGCTTGCGCTCGATAATTTTGTAATCCGGCGATGGCCATGTCGGTGATCATGGCCGACAATCGAATTGCCGCTGGCGGAAGAGAGCGATCATCTCTTGTTACAACAGCCCCCGTTACGTGCATCGGATAAAGCGATTCCCCTTTGGCCAAGACACAAATTTTGCCCGCTGCAATTTCAGTACGAATAACGGCTTCGGGAACCAATCCGATTATATCCGTCGATGATAGGAGTTGGCGCATCAATCCCAGTTCGTGGGTTGTCAGAAAGACCTCATGCAATGATTTGATCGATTTGAATTGCTCGGGGAAGGCCTCGACAAATTGTTGAAGGAACCAGTCGGGCACATCGCTTCCGCCAAAAGGAAAACGGATCAGATCTTGTATTCCAAATTCGGGTTGGTCGAGCAGCGGATGTCCGGCTCGACAGGCAAACACGGGCGGGATCAATTCAAATTCCCGGTAATCAAATCTGTCGGACTTACGGTCTGGTGTTAGTCCCACATAAATATCGATTTTGTCGGCTAGGAGATCTTGCTCCATTGTCCACCAATTCCGAACCATGGCGGTAAACTGTAACTCCGGAAATTTATCCAGGAGTGCAGCTAGAGCCGGGGCCAGCAGGCCTTCGGCTATAGAGGTATCTACGCCCATGACGAGCCTGCCCAATTTCAGGTTTTGCATGAGCGAAATATCTCGTTTTGCTTGCGATACGACTTCAACGGATTGTCGAGCGGCTTTTAGCAGTCTCTCCCCATAGGCAGTGGGTACGGTCGCCCGTTTTTGCCGTTCGAATAATTGCGTTTCATATTGCGCCTCGAACCGCGCCACCGTCTGGCTTAGCGCGCCGTGGGTAATGCCCAGCTTGTCTGCAGCGCGCCGATAATTACCGGTTTCTGCCAATGTTATGAGTTGATTGAAGCGCCAAAGTTCATCCATCGCCATTCTCCTTTGGATAGTTATTCTCACCTTATTGATCATTGTCGTTAGAATGGCAAGAAAACGCCCGAGAGTCGAAATTTCGCGCATCAGATTTGCGATTCGGCAGACTTATTGATCAGGGAGGACGTTATGAAAACAGCATTTTATACATCGGTATCAGCATTTGGATTGCTACTCGGGACGCCCGCATATGCACAAAATACGGTAGAATCTTCAGCGGAAGAAAATGACGAGAACACCATTGTAGTTATCGCTCAGAGGCGCGAACAAGATTTGCAAGATGTTCCAATAGCTATCTCGGTCTTTGGTTCGGAAGAACGCGACAAGATCGGCATACAGACGATCCAAGACATGAGCAATTTCACCCCCGGACTCAGCTATTCGGCGTCGCTTGAGCGTTTGTCCATTCGCGGCGTCGGACGATTGACCAACATTATCGGAACCGAGCCCGGTGTCGCAACATACAATGACGGTTTTTATACGGCTTCTCCTTCGGAAGCATCGAAATCGACGATGTTTGTCGAACGCGTAGAAGTTCTGCGGGGGCCGCAGGGCACTCTATATGGCCGCAACTCCATTGGTGGTTCGCTTAACGTCATATCAAAACGGCCTACGGATTATGCAAGCGGTGAATTTCGTGTCGGTATCAATAGCAGCGGTTTTTCGTCCGTAGAAGGCTTTGTGTCTGGGCCAATTACAGACAGTATCAGAGGCCGTGTTTCGGCACAGGTACAGCCGCAAGCATTTAATTTCCCTTACGACAATATTTCTGGTTTGAAGGGCGAGAACGTGCTCGACCGTTTCCTCGTTGAAGCGCAGCTGGAGTTTGACCTTTCAGATTCAACAGAGCTTTGGCTGAAATATTCCCATGCGGAATGGGACGATAGCATCCGCCCCGCCAGCCTTGCCACGCCTTATACAACGACCAATGTTTTTGCGACTGGCCTAGTGCCAAACGCAGCGTTCGGTTATAATGTTGCCAATCCGGGCGTGACCGATCCGTTCGCAATCAACACCAATACAAGGTCAAGTGACAAGCTTTCGGATAATCACAACATTGTCGCAAATTTGACCCATGATTTTGGTGGTGTCACGGTCAAATATGTGGGTGGCTATTCGCAATATGTGTTCACGCAATTGCAGGACCTTGACAACACAGCGCAAGATTTAGTGACGACCTTTGCGGGTACACTTGGTGACTTCGTTCCTGGGTTTGCGCCAGCATTCACTTACACCTACAACCCCACTTATGTGCAGGAATATATTGAAGATAAAAAATATTACAGTAACGAGATAACGCTGTCGAACACAGACCCAGGCCGTTTCAACTGGATCGCGGGCCTCTATCAATATTACGAGAAATTTTCGCAGCCTGTTACACAATTTATCGACGCCGATGGCACCGATAATTTAAGCGCCGCGATTGCAGCTCCGATCTGCAGCGAGCCAGGCGGCACGATCGCCGCAACCTGCGCCCTCAACCCGCGCCGGGCATTTTATGCGGGCGTTGGGAACCTGACGACAAAAAGCTACGCAGCCTTTGGCCAAGCCGATTATGAAGTGACCGATGGTTTGCGCGCTACCGTTGGATTGCGCTATTCAAAAGACATCAAGGATGCTGATGAATCTTATCGTATTATACAGTGGGATCCGACAGATCCGGACGCGGCCTGTTTTGGCTTTGGTTGTGGCCCATTCACTCCGGCGGTTGATGTGACCGGGCCAGTGCTGGCGACAATCTTCCCCGGCTTTACCAGTTCAGGTGCAGCGACACGCGATTTCAAGGATAACTGGAAAGGCCTGTCATGGCGCTTTGGTCTCGATTATAAACCCAATGATGATACCTTGCTGTTCGGCAGTTATAGCCGTGGTTTGAAATCGGGCGGATATAATTTAGGTAGCTTCTCGGCAAGCTCGCTTGTCGACAAAGAAGTCGTTGACACATTCGAGCTTGGCTTCAAAAGTCGGCCTATGGATAGTCTAACGTTTAACGTCAGTGGCTTCCACAGCATCTACAAAGATGTGCAGGTTCCAATTACGGTTGTTACTGCGGGTATCGGGCTAGGCAATTTGTTCAATGTTCCTCAATCGCAGTCGACCGGTGTAGAGGTCGAAACGCGTTGGAATGCCACTGACTGGTTAGAAATCAACGCCAACTACGCCTATCTTGACGCGCGGATTACCAAAACGGACCGCCTGTTTGATGATCCAAATATTCCGGGCAACATGCCGATCGATATCGATGGTAACCGAATGCCGGCTTCCTCGAAGCATAAAATATCTATTTCCGGTTTGATCGACGTGCCGATTTCGCAAGGCAATCTATTCCTTGCAGGCAGTTATGTCTATCGCTCGGATGCTTATTTCGGAGTGTTTGATAATCCGAACTACCGCGTACTTGGTTGGGATCAGGTTGATCTGCGGGTGACCTATGTCACGCCAGATGAGAATATTCGCTTGATCGGCTATGTCCGCAATGTTTTTGACAATTTGGGCTTTGATGGCGCTTTTGCACTCAGTCAAGGCGGCGCTTCAGCCTCCGGACGCCGGGTTAGCTACACGCCAGCGCGCAATTTTGGAATTGAGCTGCAAGCGAAATTCTAGAGCGCGCAGCTAATCGCACAAAAAGAGAAGGGAGGGGCAGATTGTCCCTCCCCTTTTCTTTGCGGGAGAGCGATTCGCGGTGTTTCTGGATGCCGTTTGCCGGGCCTGTTCAGGCGGCAGCTGCCAGCGGCGCGCCCGATAAGGTAATCCGGTGCATCAGGCGGCGTTCGCCATCATAGTCATTATTGGCATAGTGCCAGGTCAGACGATTATCCCATATCGCAACCGAACTCGGTTCCCAGTCAAAGGTACACGTAAATTCTGGCTGGACAACATGATCATAAAGTTCATCAAGCAACGCCTTGCTGTCTTCCTCGCTCCAGCCATCTATGCTGATTGTATGCGCCGGATTGACGTAGAGGATTTCTCGTCCAGAAACCGGATGGGATATCACAACGGGTTGAATGGCCTGGCCAACATCATCAGCGCCCTTGAGCATTTTTCCCATATCAGTGCCTGCATAATAGCCATCCCGGCCATAAATATGGACATTGGAATGCAACGCTTTCAGATCTTTGATCTTGCGCTTTGTGGAGGACGGGAGGGCTACCCAAGCTTTGTGCAGATTGGCAAATAATGTGTCGCCACCTGACTGCGGCAATTCGCGTGCAACCAGAATGGACCCAAGTGCTGGTTCCTCGTCATAGCTATGATCTGTGTGCCAGCCGCCGCCGATATTCATGGTCTGATCGGGTTCTTTGCGTACCTCGGCAATATCGGGATAGCCTTCAACGGGCGCGAAAAACTTATTGAGTACGATTTCGCCAAATCCGTTGGCAAAGGCCAGATGATCGGACGGGGTTAGTTCCTGATTGCGGAAGAACAGGACGCCATATGTTGCCAGCGCGCTTCGCAGCCCTTCCATTTCGGATTCATCGATATTCGCGAGCTGCGCATCACCGACCAGCGCTCCGCATTCCTCTGACCATGGAGTAATTTTCAAATGGCTTCTCCCGAGATAAACTCAGCCTGCAGATAGGCAGGTTCGGGATAAGTATAGAAGCCTGCACCAGAATCTCTACCTGCTTTTCCCTGTTTCAGTTGGGTCAGTAGAAACGCTTGGAGTTTCTCGACATTTTCTGGACCAGCCAATGGCCCCGATATGCCAAACAATATTAATGCCCTTTCGAGTCCGATATCATCGAGGATCGCAAATGGCCCTTTGGGTTGGCGCGTGGCCACCATCCATGCCTGATCCACCACTTGCGGTGAGACAATTTCATTTGCAGCCAAAAGCACAGCATTTTGCGTCCAAGCTGCGGTCAGCGTGTAATCTGCCGAGCTCGTATCCGGCTGGCCGTCCAGAAAATCAGGCGCAGCATAGACTGGTTCGGGATAAGCATAAAATCCCCATCCTGTTTTCATACCCAGTCGTCCAGCCCCGACTATGGGGGCCAGAAGTGATAATATTTTGAATTTCATTTCGGCAAAGGCAGCTTCGTCCGGTCTGTTGTTCCAGCTGTCATAAATTAGGCTGGTGCCGAATAGATCGATCATCCCAAACGGACCCATCGGGGATTTGGTGCGTTTCATCCAAGCTCTGTCGACTTCCGGCACGGTCGCCACGCCGTTTATGACAAGCAACATCGCCGCAGTCAGAACGGGGCCGATCATCGCATTGAACACATAGCCCTTGCTTTCCTTCTCCAGCATCAAAGCAACGCCGCCCAGTTGCTTGACATAGTCCTGCAATTTTTCCTTGGTATCCGAGGTTGTACGCGGGCCGCCGACGATATCGAACAGCATTGCACCAAGATGGCTATGCAAAGCGGCGAAACGCTCGCCATGTTCTAGCGCGTCTTCCATGTCCGATACCAACAGCGCCGAGCTATTAGTCGTCAGGAGAACATCTGGCGAGCACATCCTGTCCAGCTTAGCGAACAGATCGCGTTTGAGCATGATGTCTTCGAACACCGATTCACTGACCAGCCATGCACCGTCCAGTGCCTTCGCTAGATCGGTTTCGGTGCCCACTCTTTCCAGAGCAGTCGCGACGCCGTCTGCATCTTGCAAGCCAGCCGCGATCATGTGACTTGCCATATCATTCATCGTGGGAAGAACCCGCAATAGTGTCTCTTCAGAAACATCATAAAGGACGACCCGATGCCCTGCCAAAGCGGCGAGCAAGCTATTGTAACACCCCATTGTACCGCCGCCGATAAAACAGACATGTGCGCTGGTATCGACCATTATCTCAGAACCCGGGTAGGTCGATCTGGCAAAAATAAGTTCGTTGCGCCCTTGGTGATAACCGCTGGCTTATATTCCAGTATCGGTAGTTCCTTGAGCGTGTTCACAATATGATATTGGGTCGGGTTCTGTTCCCAAGTGAGCTTTTTCCAGTCGAGTTCACCGACACCATAATGAACTTGCTTGATCCTGTTCTCGCTCGGGAAGGTCACATATTCATCCACGCGCGGTTCAAAGCCTCCCACTTTTTGAATATAGCGCCAGCCCATCGGATTATCCTTGCCAGCTTGCGCTGCGTGCGCGGCGGCAATTTCTTCTAGTTCGGGCGCGCGCAGATCGGAGATTTGCATATCAATTATTTTATGACCGAAGTGGCTAGCGTTGCATCGCCATATGTCACTGTTGATGCTGTGATTTGGAATATCGGCAAAAACTTTGGGGATGCCCTGCAATTCACGCCCCGTTAGAATGGGATCGGCCAGATTTTCCCAAATCACTATGCTGTATGTACCTTCCAGCGTTTCTTCTTCGCCGCGATAGACAACGCTCGCATTCACACCGATCATATTATAGCTGTGTCCGGCAAGCCAATCGATCTGATTGTTACAAACATAATAGACCGAAATAACCGCCTCTTGGGCAACCTCGAATTTGGGTGGCAACAGGGCAGCCAGCTTATCTCGATCTGTCACATAGGGAATCGCCATAACAGTAACGTCATGATACCATCCTGATGACTTTTCTCCTGCGTAACGAGGCCCGAAATGGGCGGGCATCATATAACTTGCGGGCATTTCCAGTTTAAACATCAGGACTCCTTATGCCGCTTCCGCAGCGGCTGTTTTTGCAACATTGGCTTCGTGGGTAGCGCGATCAATTTTGTAAAATTTGATGCAGAGGATTCTCAAAATCCACAATCCCAAAATCATTGGCAGATAGGCGGTGCCCAGACTGACCACAGTTTCTTCCGACACATCGCCGGGCTTCGCACCTTCCGGAAAACTGGCCATCGCCAGAACCAGAGAGGCAGCAAATATACCTAACCCCTGCGTGGCTTTCGCAGAGAAAGTGATGGCGGCAAAAAATACGCCTTCAGAACGCCGTTTGGTTTTGACTTCGCTTTCTTCAACCAGATCAGCAATCATTGAAAACATCAGCACCTGGAACGAAATGGTCAATGTCATTTCGATGACCGAGATCACGAATATCAGTGGTAACAAGAAAGAGGCCGCATCAGGGTCCGTAGGCATGGGTTCCAATATCCCGAACAATCGCAATCCAATCATTACAGGAGACATAAATAATATCGACGTTGCCGCTAAGAGTGCGCCGTTTCTTTTGCCGAATTTACGGGTGAGCAAAGGAGCGACCATGACCGATAGGCCCGCCGCGACCAGCGACGCAAGAATGATAATACTTATCTGTTCCTGCGTAAAACCCCAGAAGAAGCTCATGATATAGATATTGAGACTCATCGCGAGGCCTGTTGAGACAGCCGAAATAATGGTCGCCAGAAACAACGCGAAAAATGACTTGCTCGTCAACGTCTCAAATATCTCCGAGAACGTTTTGCGAAGATTTCTATTCGCCGTTTCAGCAACTTTGGGCAGTGTGGGAATTAACCGGTGCGTACCCAGACTTGCGACAAGGATCGAGACGAAAATAAGGATCGAGGCGATCAAACCATAGGTTGAAAATCCATCTCGATTGAAAAGGCCATCGGGATTGCTTTCACTAGGCGCGAGTATAACTGCCAGAGTGAATGCTGCGATCAGCGTTCCTCCGATCCACCCGAAAAAAGTGCGCCACGCCATGAGAGACGTGCGCTCGTCGTAATCGCGTGTAATTTCTGGCGCGAGAGCCGAGCTGGGAACTTCATACAAGGTTATGAGCGTGCGGATGAGGATCGACAGCATGACAAGATACGCAAATAATTGGTTACCGCTCAACCCACCAGGAGGCGACCACAGGAAGTAATAGGCAATAGAAACCGGAATGGCGGCGAAATACATCCACGGATGACGTCGGCCCCAACGGCTGCGAGTATTGTCACTAAGGTAGCCGACAATTGGATCAGAGAATGCGTCGAAGACCAAAGCGATGAGAAGCGCCAATCCGACCATGCGGGCCTCGACCCCCAATATCTGAGAATAGAAAAGCAGAAGGAAATAGTCGAACCCGTTGTTTTTCACACCATAGGCGATGGCCCCAAAACCGTACGACAATTTGGTGAGTAGCGGGACTTTAGCTTGCGCCATATTTACATCCTCCTCCGCACATAATTTGGGTTGGGCTTTGGTAGCCGAACACCCCTTTTTGCGTGTGATTGCGAATCTGCTAACATTCTATCCCAAATGATCAACAAGGTTAGAATATCTATCCTTATTGCATTGAAGGATGCGCGTTGGCTTATCTATTGTCAGGCGCGCTAGTTATCGAGCGGTGCTGCGCTACTTCGATCGGGAGAGGACAATGAAACAGCTTCAAGGATTGGATGCCTCCTTTGTGGCACTGGAACAACCCAATGCCCCCATGCACATCGGGTCCATATTGATTTATGACCCCGCTTCGGCTCCCGGTGGGTTTGTGCGCTTCAAAGATATCTTGGCGTTTTTCGAATCGCGCATGATGCTCACCAAAACCA
>CALGEE010000490.1 GCA_937881525.1 uncultured Sphingomonadales bacterium
GAACGCCATGGGCACGCGCAAACCGCGACTGCTCGGCCATGTGCCGACGCTCCCCGTGGACAGGGACAAGAATTTCAGGCCGGATCCAATCATACAGCGCAGCCAACTCTGGCTGCCCGGGATGTCCAGACACATGCACATGCGCCTGCTTTTCCGTGACGGTCAGAATGTTGCGCTCAGCCAGCTTATTCATTATGATGCCAATAGCAATTTCGTTGCCCGGTATCTGTTTCGATGAGAAGATGACCGTGTCGCCTGCTTCCAACTTTACGGGGTGATTACCCTCAGCAATACGCGCCAACGCCGCGCGTGCTTCGCCTTGCCCGCCCGTTGCCACTATAATAACGTCACGACGTGGAAGGCTATCGACGCCCTCTATTCCAATGGTCTTAGGCATATCCTTCAAATAGCCATTGGCCTGCGCGGCCTCAATAATCCGGTGAAGCGAACGGCCTGCAAAACATAATGTGCGGCCGCTTTCACGTGCCACTTCGCCTAAGGTCTGTAACCGCGCTGCGTTCGAGGCAAATGTGGTGACGACCACCCTGCCCTTTGCGGCCTTAACAGACTTTAGCAGGTCATCCTTAACACTACCTTCGCTGCCACTTGTTTCTAGGTTGAAGACGTTGGTAGAATCGCAAACCATAGCCAGTACTTTGCCATTGCCGATTGCGGTGAGCGCCTCTTGCGTCGATGGTGTGCCCAATACGGGCCGTGGGTCCAATTTCCAGTCGCCTGTATGGAATATTTTTCCATAAGGCGTTGTGATCAAGCAGGCGCTCATTTCAAGGATCGAGTGCGCCAAAGTAACAAACTTAAAATCAAACGGGCCCAGGGAAAACGCGCCCTCCATAGGGATCACGTTCAATTCCACTATGTCGGCGATGCCTTCCTCTTCCAGCTTGCCGCGAATAAGCGTTGCCGTGAATGGTGTCGCGTAAAGCGGCACACCAAGGTCGGCGGCAAAATAGGCGACTGCGCCGATATGGTCTTCATGACCATGGGTCAGCACGATACCGAGCAAGTCTTTTTTACGCTTCTCGATAAATTCGAGATCAGGCAAAACAAGGTCAATACCCGGATATTCGGAGTTCGCGAATGTTAGGCCAAGATCAACCATTACCCATTTGCCTTCGCATCCGTACAAATTGACGTTCATGCCAATTTCATTGGATCCGCCAAGGGCAAGAAAAAGAAGTTCATTTTTTGGGGTCGTCATTAGGTAAGTTCTCTATTTCTGTACAAAAGCGCCAGCCCCCGCAGCGTTAAATCCGGCTCTACCCGGTCAAATAAATGGCCATGCTGCTGAAACAATATAGCCAAACCGCCAGTCGCAATGACCGACACCGATTCGCCGATTTCAGCTTTCATCCGTGCGATCATCCCCTCGATCATCGCCACATAG
>CALGEE010000491.1 GCA_937881525.1 uncultured Sphingomonadales bacterium
CCAAACTCGACGTCCGGCTACCTAATCCCATCCATTGAGATCCCACAATACAAAAACGGGGTGACCATGGAAAGCGGAGGTTACTTCGCTGAAGTGAGGTTCACTGGCGGACATGAGCAAACCATTGTTGCTGTTAACAACGGCGACATCGACGGCGGCGTGACCTGGGCCGATGCTCAGGGAAACTGGGAAGATGGCTACAACTCGGGCGCGCTGCGCAAGGCGGTTGACGCAGGCCTTGTTGACATGAACGAAATGGTCCAAATCTGGAAATCAAAAGTGATCCCCGAAGGCCCAATTGTTCTTCGCAAAGCTTTACCAAAAGACGTGCGTGAAAAAATGACAGCGCTGGTTGATGGTCTTTATGAGGCTGATCCGGACTGCGCCTATGGGGTGGCCTCAGGGGAGACGCTTGGCTTCCAGCCCGTTACGCATGAGACCTATATTTCAATCGTTGAAGCCCGCAAAGCCAAAATTGGTGGCTAATCTATTTCATGTTCTAACTGGCAGCCTCTTTTAGGGCTGCCAGACACTCTGTGATCAGGATCAATATGACAGGCAAATCATTCAGCAGCCCAGTTCAATCGGTGCACACCATTCAGTCTGCTTATATGGCACAGGTGCAACGGCGCAGGCTCTACGGCGCTCTTACACTTTTGATATTTGTGATCTTGATGGCATCTGGTTTCAACATCGCCGACGACCGCAACGCGGGTGGCTTTTGGAATGGATTGCATCAGATAGGTGACTACCCCGCCGATGTCCTCAGCGAGGCTTGGGAAAAACGCACCGATCTCCCTAAATTAATCACAAAATATTTCCCAGCACTGATTGAGACTGTCAATATTGCTGCCGTTTCTACATTGATTGGAGCGATTGCTGGTTTGTTTTTGTCTCTTCTTGGCACGAGGGGTTTGGCCAAATGGCCCCCTCTTAATTCCACTATTTCGCAGGTTTTCAGATATCATGCGCGCTGTTCCGGAAATCGTGATTGCGTTGGTGTTGATCTTCGTTCTTGGAGGCGGTCCCGTTCCTGCGATGATCGCCATTGCGATCCATACTGCCGGAGCACTGGCCAAGATGTTTTCCGAAGTTTCCGAAAATACCGATCTTAAGGCTGTTGAAGGTCTTTCCTCGACCGGAGCTTCATGGGCGCAGAGAATGTTGCTAGGTGTGCTGCCTCAGGTCGCACCAAACTACATCAGCTACACCCTCTTGCGCTTTGAAATTAACATCCGCGCCTCAGCCATTCTGGGCTTCGTAGGTGCGGGTGGTTTGGGTTACGAGCTACGCAATTCTATGGCGTGGGGGCCTGGCCGCTTTGACGAGGCGGCGGCAATCTTCATCTTGCTGTTTGGCACAATCGTCTTTTTTGATCAGGTGTCGAACCGCTATCGTAACAAATTGACCTACGGTCAGACACATTAAGCTCGGAAGGATCCCGCACATGACTTCTATTGGACTGGACGCGGCGAAGCTTCGAGCTGATCGGCTTTTTCAGCGTAAACGTCTTGTTGCCTTTGGCATTCCAGCCGGGATTATTGCATACCTTGTGTATATTTTCTTCGCTTTTAATTTGCCCGGCCTTGCTCAACGCGCCAATATGGACAACGCCGTTACGCTGATCTCAGACAGTTGGTCCCATAAAGTACATGTCACCCGTGACAATCGCTCAGGTGAAATTAGCTATGCTGTCGAAGGGGAACGCAAAGGCCGCTATCCTGAAGGCTTGCGGCCAGAATGGGTCACCGGTGACGAGATTATTACGATTGATCTGGGTGGCAATTACATCGTTCGCTATCTGCCTCAAAACCAGACTGAGATTGAAATTCCAAACTTTCCTCTAATCCAGGTTCGTGCCGAAGGCCGCAGCCTTGTAACAAACCTACCAGACAGTTTGCCAAACTGGATTTCAGCATCAAACCGCCGCATCGGCATCACAACACCTGAAGGGCGCATCACTCTAACAGGTTCACGTACCGAAGTGTTCAATTACTTCCCAGGTTGGGAGCTGTTCTGGTTTACTCTCGACAGCCCTTATCATGGTCAAAGTTTTGCAAGCATCTTTTTTGGAGACCGCTTAGACCCTAGCCGATCAAATATATCAGGTGCACTCTTTGATTGGTGGAACAATGCCATGTGGCGCCACAAGGACGTTGCCTGGGCAATTGGCGAGACACTGCTAATGGCATTTCTTGGTACTATGGGCGCTGCAATAATCGCATTGCCCCTTGGCTTTCTTGCAGCAAAGCGGTTCTCCCCAATTATGTTGTTGCGGGCTGCAACGCGCCGCATTTTCGACTTTGTCCGCGGCGTAGATGCTCTAATTTGGACCGTCGTCCTTGCCCGTGCCTTCGGTCCCGGCCCGCTTACGGGGGCACTTGCTATATTGATTACCGATACCGGCACCTTTGGAAAAATTTTCTCCGAGGCCTTGGAAAATGTTGATCAAAAGCAGATTGAAGGGGTGTCCTCGACTGGGGCGAAACCTCTCCAACGATATCGCTTCGGCGTAATTCCACAACTGGTACCCATTCTATTGGCGCAAATTCTCTATTTTCTCGAATCCAACACGCGCTCTGCCACCATCATCGGAGCGATCACCGGCGGCGGCATTGGACTGTTGCTGACCCAAGCAATCCAGACCCAGAAGGATTGGGAAGAAGTTGCATATTACATCACGTTAATTATTGGGATGGTCATGTTTATGGACTGGCTTTCAGGTTGGCTGCGCGGCCAACTCATCGGGCGAAAAGACTGATGCCACAGATCTTGATGACGGAGCGCAGCCCCAAAATGAATGGTGGTTTTGCCCCCAAGCCCAAAATCGCAAACCCATCGTTTTTATCGCAACACCCGCCAGCCAGAACGACAAACTCATCGTTTGTCGGGGCACTGCAGAGTAATTTGAGTGCGGTACGTCTAAAATCTTATAAAAAATTGATATTGATTTTAAAAATGCAGAAGTCA
>CALGEE010000492.1 GCA_937881525.1 uncultured Sphingomonadales bacterium
CTGACCAATAGTGAAGCACCGCTTAGCCCAGATCATCTGAACTCGTCTCATAACTCTTTGTGGAACTGGTTCGGTGCGGTCAGTTGGACGGCCGAACCTGTCGCTAGCCGTTCCGATGGACGGGTGTGTCGAGGTTATCACAGCCCAATATATTTTTACGTAAACACTGTGGACCACCGGCATGAAGATATTGGCTGGCGGCCAGTTCTTGAGGAATTATTATGACTGTAAACCCGTTTCCCAACTATATCGCTGGAACATGGGTGGCTGGCAACGATGCTGCCCCCAATATCAACCCATCTGATCTGAACGACATAATCGGTGATTATGCTCGAGCCAATACCAACCAGACCGTTGAAGCGATCGAAGCCGCGACTGTCGCGTTTCCTAAATGGCGTGAAACATCACCTCTAGTACGGTTCGAAGCTCTTGACCGTATCGGGTCAGAAATCCTCGCCCGTGTGGAAGAGCTGGGTGACATGCTGGCCCGCGAAGAGGGTAAAACCCTTTCTGAGGCCAACGCAGAAGCACATCGTGCAGGACATCTGTTCAAATTTTTCGCGGCAGAGACATATCGCACAACTGGCGATGTTTACCAATCACTACGAGAAAGTGTGTCGCTTAAAGTTCTGCGTGAGCCAATCGGCGTCGTGGGCGTGGTCACGCCCTGGAATTTTCCACTGGCGATCCCTGCATGGAAAATTGCACCCGCCCTAGCCTATGGCAATACGGTTGTGTTCAAACCTGCCGAACTGGTGCCGGGATCGGCCTGGATTTTGTCTGACATTATTGCACGCGCGGGTCTTCCCGAGGGTGTGTTCAATCTGGTGATGGGCACGGGCAGAGAAGTAGGCGAAGCGATTGTTGCACACCCCAAGGTCTCAGGGGTTACCTTTACCGGCTCCACACCTGTCGGGCGCAAAATTGGTGCTGCGCTATTCGCCCGTGGGGCCAAAATGCAGCTTGAGATGGGGGGCAAGAACCCATTGATTGTACTCGATGATGCGGATCTGGATCTGGCGGTGCACTGCGCTTTACAGGGTAGCTTTTTCTCAACCGGGCAAAGATGCACGGCTTCTTCCCGCCTGATCGTGACTGAGGGAATTCACGACGCATTTGTCGACCGTCTTTGTACGGCAATGAAAGACCTCAGGATCGGTGATGCACGTGCAGCAGATACCCAGATTGGCCCGGTGGCCAGTGAGGCGCAGCTGGCTATCGACAAACGATACGTTTCTCAAGCTGTGGATGACGGCGCGACACTTGCCGCAGGTGGCGGTGAAGTCGAATCCAAAACGCCCGGACATTACTTTGCTCCAGCCCTGTTTACGGATGTGTCCCCACAGGCCGCAGTGGCCCGTGACGAGATCTTTGGCCCAATCGCTGCCGTGTTGCGCGTACCGGATTATGACGCCGCCCTTGCCACCGCCAACGACTGCGAATTCGGTTTGTCAGCAGGCATCGTCTCGCGGGATGCCGCCAAGATCGACCATTTCTCGCAGAACGCCGAGGCAGGCATGATCCAGGTCAATCTACCCACCGCTGGCATGGATTTCCACGCGCCATTCACGGGCCGAAAAGGATCATCTTACGGCGCGCCGGAAAAAGGCAGTTATTGCCGCGAATTTTTCACTGCAGCTAAGGTTGTGCACGAAGGAGGCAGACATTGACGCAAGCACCGTTAAAGGGCATTCGCATTCTTGATCTGACCAATGTTCTGGCCGGTCCGTTCTGCTGTCACCAACTGGCCCATATGGGGGCCGACGTGATCAAGATTGAAACTCCGGGTACAGGTGATCTTGCACGCCAGCTTGGGGCTGATCCCGCACGTAACGCCAACCTTATGGGCATATCCTTTCTGGCGCAAAACCCGGGCAAACGGTCTATCACCTTGAACCTAAAATCGGCATCTGGAAAACGCATCCTGAAAGAATTGGTACAAAAGGCCGATGCCTTGGTCGAGAATTTTCGCCCCGGCGTGATGGCACGTCTGGACCTTGATTATGAAACGCTTCGCGAGGCAAACCCTCGCCTTGTTTATTGTGCCATCTCAGGTTTCGGCCAGGATGGCCCGCTGGCGAAACTGCCTGCCTATGATCAGATCGTTCAGGGGATGAGTGGCGTGATGTCGATCACCGGCGACGGCGACACTGCGCCTTATCGGGTGGGCTACCCGATGGGTGATAC
>CALGEE010000493.1 GCA_937881525.1 uncultured Sphingomonadales bacterium
TCAATGGTTGGCCTTGCCCATCTAAGCGCAGCGATAAGAGCCCTCGGCAAGCATGAATTCGAGTATCAACATGATCAGTTCATAATCAGACATGAACCAATCGGTGTATGCGGCCTCATCACCCCATGGAACTGGCCCGTGAACCAAGTGTTTGCGAAACTTGCACCATGCATTGCAGCAGGGTGTACAGCGATTTTGAAACCGTCCGAGATTGCGCCACTTTCAGCGATGGTCATAGCTGAGATTTTTCACGAGGCAGGTGTGCCAGCCGGTGTCTTCAATTTGGTGAATGGTATGGGGCCCGTCGTGGGTGAAGCCATGTCTTCTCATCCGGGAATTGATATGATGTCCTTTACGGGGTCAACACGCGGTGGTGTGGCTGTGGCCAAAGCTTCTGCTGATGGTGTCAAGCGGGTCAGTCAGGAGTTGGGCGGCAAATCTGCGAACATTATTCTGGACGATAGCCATTTTGAAAAATCAGTTATGACTGGTGTGGATTTTTGCATGGGGAACACTGGCCAGTCATGCAATGCACCAACACGAATGCTTGTTCCGGCACATCGTAAAGCCGAAGCGTTTTCTATAGCAACGAAGCGAGCCGAAGAAACCGTTGCCGGCGATCCAAAAGCCGATGGTACGAATATTGGACCCCTTGTGAGTGATGTTCAATTCGCAAAAGTTCAGGACCTCATTGAAAAAGGAATAAGTGAGGGCGCAACTCTCCTGGCTGGTGGAACAGGCAAACCAGCGGACCTCGATACAGGTTACTATGTGAAGCCTACAGTTTTTGGCGATGTGACAAACAACATGACCATAGCAAGAGAGGAAATCTTTGGCCCTGTGCTGTCGATAATTGCCTACGAGGGCATCGATGAAGCGGTATCCATCGCAAATGATACAGAATACGGACTTGCCGCTTATGTCGCGGGCGAGAACAAGGAAGAATTGACCGCTATTGCCAGAAGGCTGCGCGCTGGCCAGGTCCATATTAACTACGGAACTGGGGGGGCGGATGCGCCATTTGGTGGTTACAAAAAATCCGGCAATGGACGAGAAAAAGCGGAATGGGGATTGGAGGAATTTCTGGAAGTTAAGGCGATTATGGGCGGTTAGAGCAGGCCCACCGAAGGCTTTGTAGACAATAATACTCCAAGGGGGGCTGATGTTATGAGCACAGGTTACGATGCTAATCGCTGGGCACGCGCGAACGATTGGGACGACCGTGCGCTGCGGCTGGATAAATTCGCGGTGGAAGATCCGGAAAACGGGTTCTCGGCCTTCAACGGCGCAGCCGATCCCAAGCCGGGTCTGAAGATCAGTGGCGGCAAAGTCGCGGCGATGGACGGCGTGGACGCTGAAGACTTCGATTTGATCGATGCTTTCATCGCCACCTATCATATCGACCGGGAAATCGCCGAGGAGGCCATGGCGATCCCCTCGGAGCAACTGGCGCGGATGCTGGTGGACATGAATGTGCCGCGCACCGAGCTCACGCGCCTTGCCCGGGGTCTGACACCTGCCAAACTGGCCGAGACCGTGGCGCAACTCAATGCGATGGAAATTGCCTTTGCCTATTCCAAGATGCGCGCGCGCCAGACCCCCGGAAATCAGGCCCATGTCACCAACGCCAAGGACGACCCTTTACAATTGGCCGCCGATGCCGCGATTGCCGTGGCCCTTGGGTTTGATGAGATTGAGACGACTATGCGCGTGGCCCGGAATTCATGGTCCAATGCGCTGGCATGTTGTGTCGGCTCAGTTGTGGGGCGTGCAGGGACGCTGTTTCAATGCTCCAGCGAGGAAGCCGAGGAGCTCGAGATCGGCATGGCCGGGTTCACCTCCTATGCCGAGACGGTTTCGGTCTACGGCACCGAAAGTGCGTTCATCGATGGGGATGACACGCCCTGGTCCAAGGCGTGGCTGGCGGCAGCCTATGCCTCGCGCGGGATCAAGATGCGATGCACCTCCGGGGCCGCGGCAGAATTGCTGATGGGGTTCCATGAGGCGAAATCGCTGCTTTATCTCGAAGCCCGCTGCCTCTGCCTGCAACGCGGCATGGGATCGCAGGGCACGCAAAACGGAGGGATCGACGGCGCGCCGCTGGCCGCGTCGATGCCCGGCGGCGTGCGCGAAATAATGGCCGAGACCCTGATCGCGGTCTGGCTCGATCTGGAATGTGCGTCGGGCAATGATGCACGCCATTCGGAATCGGATATGCGCGTGGCCGCCAAGGTGCTGCCCTACCTGATTGGCGGCTCTGATCTGATCTGTTCGGGCTTCGGCTCGATCCTGAAATATGACAACTCGTTCAATCCCTCGTCGTTCAATGGCGAAGAGCTTGAGGAATTTTTTGTCCTGCAACGCGACTTTGAGGCCGATGGCGGGCTGACCGCAGTTGAGGATGCCCGCGCGCTTGATCTGCGCCGCCGCGCCATCGATGCGCTTTCGCATGTGCTCAAGGATCTGGGGCTGGCCGAGGCGACGGAAGTGATGAAACGCTCGGTCGCCGTGGCCTCGGGGTCCAATGACACCGACACATTTGCGACCCGCGATGTGGGGCTGATCAGCGATAAGATCGCCGGTGACGGTGTGAGCGTGCTGGATGTTATCCGCTCGCTGCATCGCGGTGGGTTTTTCGATGAGGCGGAAAACCTGCTCTTTCTGGTCAAGCTGCGGGTCTCGGGCGACTACCTGCAAACCTCCGCCGTGGTGCGCGACAACAAGGTGATCAGCGCGATCAATGACCCGAACGACTATACCGGCCCCGGCACGGGCCATCGTCTGTCTGAGGCGCGCCGCAAGGAACTGGCCGCGATCCGCGATGTGCTGGACCGCGACGAGGTTCTGCGTGCCGAAGCCGTTCACGAGATGGGCGAGGCCAAGGCGATCCGCTATCAGACCATGGGTGCCGCCGACCCCGGAACTGATCCGTCCGAGATCGTTGTTGGCGTCAGCCCCGGCTTTGGCACCAAGATTTTCCGCACTCTGGCGGGCCATCGGCTGAGCGCGGTATTACGTGCCTTGCAGTTGGGCATTGAACGTGGCGGCGGCACTATGCGGCTGGTTCGGCTTTGGCATACCGCCGATACCTCCTTCCTTGGCCTGAGTGCTGCCCGGCTGTCGGGCTCAGGCGTTGGCATCGGCATCCAGTCCAAAGGCACAGCAGTCATTCACCACAAAGACCGCCTGCCGCATAACAATCTCGAGCTGTTCTCCAACGCGCCCATCACCACGCTTGAGCACTATGAAAACATGGGACTCAACGCGACGGTCTATGCCAGGGGCAAGCTGCCCGATCCCGTCGTCGTCCCCACCCGGGGCGAGGCTCTGGGCGCGCGGTTCCATGCTCGCGTGGCGCTGACCTATGCGATCGAAACCGCCATGACCGAAGACGGTGCCACGCCCGAGGATCTGGCAATCACGTTTCTGGAGGACGGCTGATGGCTGACAAATCTCTCACTGCCAGCGACTATCCGATTGCCGAAACTCAACCCGATGAGGTGATCGGAAATCGCGGCAAGCCCTTGTCGTCGTTGACGATGGAGGCGGTGCTGAATGGCGATGTCACCATGGAAGACCTGCGAATCACACCTCGGGCCTTGGAACAGCAGGCCCAGATTTCCAAATCAGTGGGCCGCTCCACGCTTGCCGGAAACTTTGAGCGCGCAGCAGAGATGGCGCAGCTTCCACAGGACGAGGTCATGGCTGTCTACGAGCTGCTCCGCCCCGGACGGGCGGCCTCAAAAGATAGCCTTCTGGACGTGGCGCAAAGGTTGAGAGACGAACTGGATGCGCCCCTGCTGGCGGATTTTGTTGAAGAAGCCGCGCGTTTCTACGAAAAGCGAGGTCTTTTCCGAAAGCGATACTAATCCTGCCCTTGTATCGACTGGAAGTACAAAGAACGTGACCCCCAAGTGAAATGTGGGTGTCCGGTCGGTTGGTTGGCGATGCGCGTCTGGTCCTCTACTGCAGAAAAGGAATGCTTCGAAAAGTTGGGGGCGAGTGCAAAAACAAACTTGCGAGTTATCCCGTCGAAGTCAATTTCGTGGTGGGGGTCCGGTTGCAGCCGTTCGAACGAGTGCAGCCCATGGTGGCTCCGTCCCGCCCGCGATTACTTAGACTGGCCGCGGCGAAAGGGCGATTTGAAGGTGTTGTCAGACAAACTTGACGTCCCATTGGTTGGTACCTAACTTTTATGAATGACATTAAAAAACCCATTTAAGTACTTCAAGACTTCACCTGAAATCATCCGATTGGCAGTGATGTATTACATACGTT
>CALGEE010000494.1 GCA_937881525.1 uncultured Sphingomonadales bacterium
GAAGTTTCAGTTTTGATGGTGCGCAATAAGCACTCGATTAGGCGTCGCTACCGCCCAAAACTGTGTCAAGTTGTAGATCCTTTAAAATCGCATCCTGTATCGGTTGGGTTTTGTGATTAATCTCACTCACACCCCAAGTCATGCCCACAACGCTCCGGGTTGGACGCTGTCCTGCAGGCATGTCTGCAAGTGAACAATACAAATCGACTACAAGCTGTGGATCTGGGCTTTCAGGTCCATTTAGCATCTCAGAAAAACTGGAGAGCATTGCATCGGGTACGTTGGCCAATTCACCATATTCGGCAATGATCTTTTTGCGTGCCGCCGGTCGTCCGATATTGATCAGATTGGTGCCAAATGGCCCTGGTTCTACAAGCGTGATGTCCACACCGAAGCCGGAAACCTCATACCGCAGTGCTTGCATATAGGCCTCAAGGGCGTGTTTCGTGGCGGCATAAGTACCAAAGAACGGCCCTGTCATGCGGCCCGCACTTGAACTGCAGTTGATTATTAATCCAGAACCTGCTGCACGCATTCCAGGCAGTACGGCTTGTGTGGCACGGATTGCACCAAAATAGTTGGTTTCCATCAGGTCGCGTGATTGCTGCAAGCTAAAGGCCTCGGTTAAGCCGATATCCATAATGCCAGCATTGTTTATTAGGATGTCGACAGGGTCCGCCGCTATGATATCAGCGAAGCCGCTTGTGACGGCATCGTCGCTGTTCATATCCATATCGATAATTGAGATGTTGGTTGAATGGGCTTCAAGGGCTGCCTTTTGGGTTGCGTTACGTCCGTTGACATCACGCATGGTACCCCAAACGCGGTAACCGCGATCCGCAAAATCTCGCACGGCACCCTCACCAAATCCGCTACTTGTCCCTGTAATAACAACTGTTTTAGTTGGTTCTGACATAGTCGATTCTCTTTCTTGATTTATTTGTTACAGGGTGGTATTAAATTAATAAATCGAAAAAGCAATATAAAAATACTGACTGGTATAAAAATGACAACAACTGAGCATAAATCCCTGCGCGGTAGACCTAAAACCATACGCGCTGAAAAGGTACTTGAGGTTGCCATAGAAGCCTATTGGCAGAACGACCTAGCTGATGTTTCGGTCAATTCGATTTGTCGGGCAGCACAAGCCTCAAAACCCTCGGTGTATCGCGAATTTGGCAATGAAGATGGTCTCACCCGTGCTGCTCTCGAAAGTTATGCTGAGCAACTATTGTCAGATGTGTCCAAGATTTTGCAGTCAGGGCAGGGCATGAATGAAACGCTAGATGCCCTCATTGATTTTATCATTACAGATGCGCGTTTAGAAATAGGATGCCTTTTCCATAAGATGCGCGCCGGCAAGAACAGGCTTGGACCAAAAACTCGCGAGTTGGTGGAAGAGTTGAATCGCGCTGCTCAAGGTAACTATCAGACATTCTTTCAAGATCGGCGCAGCACTGGCGACTGGTATGGCACCGTTTCGACTGATGTGGCAGCGAAATATCTAGGCGAACAGATAGCCCTTGCCTTAGCGCAACGCGCCTCTGGAGAAAATGCTACTACCATTCGAGAGATTTTGAGCTTGGCCCTTTCAGTGTTTCGGTGACAATGAGGTCGTCAATACCC
>CALGEE010000495.1 GCA_937881525.1 uncultured Sphingomonadales bacterium
CCGCCATTTGCGTCAGCAAATCCTGCGTGCGCTGGCGCACATAGAATAAAGCGCTTTCCTTAATTGCCCGCGATTTTGCCGGGTCGGACAGCTCAAGCTCGCCGGCCTTGTCCTCAAGCTTTGTATCAAGCTGCTTGGACATGATGATCATCTGTTCAAGCTTGCCCATCGCAACCCACAGATTTTGCCGTTCCACATCAATCGCGGCGTTATCCATCAATAGCTCATCTTTGCCATTGCCAAGCCGACCGAGGATCGAGCCGATATGCGTTTGCGAACTTTGGTAGCTGTCGAAATAATTACGCAATTTGTTGCCAAAGGGAATGATGCCAAACAGCTTCTGCTTGGTCATAAGATTACCCTTTTTAGAAGGATCGAGGTCTTCGACAACGCGGCGCAATTCGGCCAGGTCCGCGCCAACACCAGAGTCGGCATCCATCCGGCGGATAGGTTTGTCCAAGAAGCGGTTCGACTGCGCCGATGCTTCCATAATCTCCTTGCGGCCCATATTTGTTAATTGGTCGACCCGCTTGCCAAATTCAGGGCTGTTAACGTCCTGTGCGACCAAATCGGCGACATAAGCCTCTACACGCTGCGCAAGCTTGCTTTGCTGCTCATCGGTCACTGGAACCAACCCCATTGCCTGTTGCGGGGCGACAGTGGGCACAGGATCCGGCGGGGTAAGCTTCAGCTCTTGAAATGTCTGGGTTACGGTTTCAGTCGACATGGCCAAAAATCCCTCAGTCCTTAAATATTACAACAGATGGAACCAGTGCCCGACCATTTCAAGCACTTCTATTCCCAACTGTATTATTTTTCTAATACAGCTTCTTTGTTATCCTTCAAAGCAGCTTCTACCAGCGGCGATAATCCTTCGACAACCCGCGTTACGCCCCTGGCATTGGGATGAATGTTGTCCGGCAGCATCAATGCCGCGTCCGTCACCACGCCGTCGAGGAAAAACGGGTAGAGCTTCGCGTCATATTGTTTCGACAATGCGGGAAATATTCCATTGAAAGATTTTCCATAATCCTGACCCATGTTGGGCGAAGCCAGCATGCCGGTGAGCACAACCGGAATACTGCGCCGTTTCAACTCGTCCATCATCGTCGTCATGTTTGTTTTGGTTTCTGTGGGCTTAATCCCCCGCAACATGTCGTTGCCACCCAGGCCAAGCACAACCAGATCAGGCTTTCGGTCGAGATTATCGAGCACGAAGGCGAGCCGGGCTTGTCCGGCTGCCGTGGTATCACCGGACACGCCAGCATTATGAACGCGCGCGTTAATGCCTGATGCCTGCAACGCGGCCTGCAACTGCGGCGCAAGCCCCTCGCCAGGGGCAAGGCGGTATCCGGCGTAAAGGCTGTCGCCGAACGCGACGACCAGCCAATCATATTGCGCGACCTTTGTGGTGTTGGTCACTTCGGTCTTGGTTTCTACTACAGCATTAGACCCGCATCCCGACAGCCCTTGGATTGCAACACATAACGCACCATATAGCCAAAAACTTCTCATAAGGATTTTTCCTTGCACGCTCTGGTCAATAACAAAGTGGATATGGCAATCCGCGCGGCAAATGTCACCCTTAGCCTTGGCAGCAACGAAGCATCGGTGTCGATTTTACGCGGGGTAGACCTTGAGGTGCCCTATGACAGCAGTGTGGCATTGCTTGGGCCATCGGGGTCAGGCAAATCGTCGCTGATGGCTGTGCTTGCCGGGTTGGAGCAAGCAAGCGGTGGAACTGTGCTGGTCGATGGCCTTGATTTCACCAAGTTGGATGAAGACGAACTCGCACGCGCGCGCAGAGGACGCATTGGTATTGTGTTGCAGGCATTTCATTTGCTGCCGACGATGACGGCGCTTGAAAATGTCGCAATTCCGTTAGAGTTAGCTGGTCTCGAAGACCCGTTCGGACGGGCGCAAAGCGAGCTTGAAGCCGTTGGACTTGGCCATCGTCTGACGCATTATCCATCGCAATTATCCGGCGGCGAACAACAACGCGTCGCCATTGCCCGCGCAATGGCCGCTGGGCCAAAGATCATCTTTGCGGATGAACCGACGGGCAATTTGGATGGGTCAACCGGCACCTCAATAATCGACCTTTTGTTCGCGCGTCGCGCCGCCTTGGGCGCGACATTATTAATCATCACGCATGACCCCGAACTTGCACGCAAATGTGACCGCGTAATCTCCATGCAGGACGGCCATGTCGTGGAGAGCGCGGCTTGAGCCTGCCGCTCGCTGCCATTTGGCGTATATCGCGTCGTGATTTGTCCGCACATATTCGCGGGCTACGTTTGCTTGCGATTTGCTTGTTTTTGGGCGTGGCGACCCTCGCAGCCATTGGTAGCCTGACCGCTGGCATAGCCGATGAACTGTCGCGGCGTGGCCAGACCATTCTTGGCGGCGACGTCGAAATCGGCATCGCACAACGTGAAGCGACGCAAGCCGAAATGGAGGCAATGCGCAAAGCTGGCCAAGTCTCCCAAACCGTCCGGTTGCGCGCGATGGCCATTGCTGGTGAAGCAGGCGGAGACAGCCTGCTCGCCGAATTAAAGGCAGTAGACAGTATCTATCCCCATTATGGCGCTTTAACCTTGCGTGGGGGCGGCAGCGTCAGGGCACCAGCCAAAGGCGAAATTTACATCGGTCCGACCTTGTCCGAACGGCTCGACATTAAAATCGGTGGCACCATCCGTTTTGGCGACGAACGGTTCAAGGTATTGGGTATTATTGACCAAGAACCTGACCGTTTAGGCGAAGGCTTCACGCTTGGTCCAGTTGCCATCATCAACATGGCCTCGTTACCGGACACCGCTTTGATCCAACCGGGCAGCATGTATGAGGCGAAGTACCGCATTAAATTATCCGTAAACGAAGACGCCGCCGCCGTCGCAAAGGCGCTTGAGGCGCAGTTCCCCTCGGCGGGCTGGGACATTACGGATCGCTCCAACGGTGCACCCGGCACAAGGCGCTTTATTGAACGTATGGGCCAGTTCCTGACGTTGGTTGGCCTTGCCGCATTGGTCATTGCAGGCATTGGCGTCGGCAATGGCGTGAGCAGTTACCTCGCAAGCAAGCGCGCAAGCATTGCCACGTTGAAAGTGACAGGCGCCGACAGCGGGACAATATTCCGTATCTATATGCTCCAAATCCTGGCTGTTGCCGCAGGTGCGGTTATCGCTGGCCTTGCGGTGGGCAGTGTCCTGCCTTCGGTCATTGGCTGGGTTGCTGGCGACATTTTGCCGGTCGCACCGGGCTTTAACCTGCATCCCTTGCCGTTGCTCGTCAGCGCGATCTACGGCCTGCTCATCGCCATCGCCTTTGCCCTTCCCCCTTTGGCCCGCGAACGCACGGTGCCGGCCGCTGGCCTATTCCGCGCGATTGTGGAAGGCAATGCCCGCATCGACCGGCGCAGCGCGGCTTGGGTCGTGTCCGCCATCATCGCGATCATCGCGCTCGCGGTTCTGACTGCGCGAGAGCCTTTATTCTCGCTGGCATTTATCGGCGCGGCCTTTGGATTGTTGCTGTTGCTTACCGTAATTGCGTGGCTGCTGCGTGCGATGGCCGTGCGTATCCCTCGGCCCACGGCACCGCTGCCGCGTCTGGCGCTTGCAAACCTGCATCGCCCCGGCGCGCAGACCCAGGCATTGGTGGTGGCGCTTGGGCTTGGCCTCACCTTATTTGTGACGCTCGCTGCCATCCAAACGAGCATTAACAACGAAATCAAGAATAGCGTCCCCGACCGCGCGCCGAGCTTCTTCGCACTGGACATCCCGCGTGAAGGTGCAGCCCAATTCACGCAGATGGTCAAAGAAGCCGATCCTAAAGCCACCATCAACATGATACCCGCCTTACGCGGCACTATCATCGAATATGGCGGACAGCGCGTTGACCAGCTGGAGGAACTGCCCGAAGGCGCATGGGTCCTGAACGGTGATCGTGGTCTGACCTATAGCAGTGCATTGCCCAAAGGCAGCGAGATCATGGCTGGGCAATGGTGGCCCGCGAATTACAAGGGCCCGGCATTGGTTAGCCTTGATGCCGAAGTGGCCAAAACATTGGGCATCGGGGTTGGGGATAGCCTGACCATCAGCTTGCTTGGTGTCGAAGTTCCCGCCCAAATAGCATCCTTGCGCACTGTCAAATGGGATAATTTCGGCCTGAATTATGTAATGGTGTTTTCGCCGGGAAGCCTTGACGCCGCGCCCCACAACATGGTGGCGACATTGACGGTGTCAAAACCGGCCGAGCGCATATTGGCAAAATCGATCCCTCAGACCTTCCCGTCCTCGTCTTTGATTGAGGTTGGGGAAGTTACGGCACAAATCACGGTCCTATTAACCCAAATGGCGCAGGCGATTGCCTCTGCGGCGTCCATCGCTATCTTGGCTGGTATTGCGGTGCTTGTGGGTGCAATCGCCGCCGCGCGGCAGTCGCGCATTTACGACAGCGTCATCATGAAAATGTTGGGCAGCACAAGGGGGCAGATTTTGGGCGCTCAGGCACTTGAATATGGCATATTGGCGGTCGTGTTGGGCCTGGTGTCGCTGTTGCTTGGCATGTTGGCGGCTTATTATGTTGTGGTCCAAATCTTCGATTTCAGCTTCGTGCCGGACTATTCGATTTTGGCGCTCACGCTCATTGGCGGCGCTGGATTGACCTTTGTTCTTGGCATCGTCGGGTCATTACCGATTTTGGCTGCCCGACCGTCTGAGGCATTACGCAGCCTCTAATCTCGAGCCAAATGCTGGGCGAGTGGCGCTGATAAGATCAGTTGCGCCATATGATATATAAGCGTCGGCAGCAGCACCATTCCGGCAATCGCTGGCGGAAATATCGTCGCGGCGAGCGGTGCTCCGATGGCGATACTTTTCTGTCCGCCGGAAAACAACATCGTAATCCGGTCACCGCGCGGAAGCTTCATCACCCCACCCAACGACCAGGCGCCGCCAAAGCCAATCAGCAGCATGCACGACACAGCAAGCGCCAACCAAGCCAATTCAACGCCGCGCACAATGCTCCAGATGCCTGCAACAACTGCGCCTGAAAAGGCTACATAGACCGCGATAGCAATTGATATGCGGTCCATCCACGTGGCCAGGTCCTTGTGCGCATCAACCCATGGCTTGCACCAACGTTGCGCCATTTGGCCCAGCGCAAAGGGCAAAAGGAGGATGAGTGCAATGCGGCCGACGGCTTGGCCAGAGACGGTCGCCTCCCCCTCATGCGCCAGCAGCGCAAACAGCAAAGGCGAGAGCACAACGCCGATCAAGTTGACCAAAGCTGCAGCAACAACGGACGCCGCGACATTGCCCCGCGCAAGCGCGCAATAGGCTGCCGCTGATTGCACGGTCGAGGGCAATATTCCTGTAAACAGCAATCCCAAAGCAAGTATCGGCGGCAATATATTGTCAAAAATATGTGACATGGCCAAGCCCGCCGCAGACATTACGCCAAATACGAACAGGAAAATGGCCCCCTGCAGCTGCCAATTGCGCACACCACTGACAACTTCATGACGCGGCAAACGCACGCCGTTCAGGAAAAACAAAAGGAATATCGCCGCCAACGAGATAAGCGAAGCAACCTCCGCCGCCTGACCGCGCACGGGTATAAAACTCGCCAGCAATATCGTGGCGAGTAACAAAAGGACAAAGCGATCAGCGAAGATCCGAGCGAACATCCGAGCGCTTTGACCGTTGCAATCGCGTATTGCAACACCAGCGATGTTGCGCTGCAGCGGATATTGCGTTAGTGGCGCGCGAGAATCTGGTGGCGTGTGGCTGCTATGAAGACCTTCCAAAAGGCCCATTTCCAAATGTCATTGCGTAACATCGCCATTATCGCGCACGTCGATCACGGCAAAACCACCCTCGTTGACCAACTGTTCCGTCAGTCTGGCACATTCCGCGACAACCAGCGCATCGAAGAGCGCGCAATGGATTCAAACGACCTCGAAAAAGAACGCGGCATCACCATTCTTGCCAAGTGCACATCGGTAGAGTGGGATGATCACAAGGGTGAAAAAACCCGAATCAACATCGTCGATACACCGGGTCACGCGGACTTTGGCGGCGAAGTTGAACGCATCTTGTCGATGGTCGACGGCGTTATCCTTCTGGTCGATTCTTCTGAAGGCGCTATGCCGCAAACGAAGTTTGTTACCGGCAAGGCCCTCGCTTTGGGACTTCGCCCAATCGTTGTCGTCAACAAGGTAGACCGTCCTGACGAGCGCATTCAGGAAGTGTTGGACGAAGTGTTCGACCTTTTCGTGTCGCTCGATGCCACAGACGAGCAGCTTGATTTCCCAGTGCTCTATGCATCGGGCCGTAACGGCTATGCATCGACCGACCCAAGCGCACGCGAAGGCACGCTGACGCCGATGTTTGAAACGATCATCAGCCATGTACGTGAACCAAAAGCAGATGTTGACGGCGAATTCAAAATGCTGGTTACTTTGCTTGACCGCGATAACTTCCTTGGACGCATTCTGACTGGCCTTGTGCTGTCAGGCACGGTCAAGGTGAACCAGCAAATTCATGCGCTGAACCCTGACGGCAAGATCGTCGAAACCGGCCGCGCATCTAAGATTATGTCCTTCTGTGGCCTGGAGCGCGTTCCAGTGGAAGAGGCCAAGGCAGGCGACATCATCTCTATCGCCGGTATGACCACCGCGACCGTCGCAGATACCATCGCCGAGCCGTCCGTGACTGAGCCGCTTCAGGCGCAGCCAATCGATCCGCCAACATTGTCGATGCGCTTTTCGGTGAACGACAGCCCAATGGCTGGTCGTGAAGGTACAAAAGTTACAAGCCGCATGATCCGCGACCGCCTCATGCGCGAAGCGGAAAGCAATGTGGCCGTCCGCATCACGGAAGCAGAAGACAAGGATAGCTTTGAAGTTGCTGGCCGCGGCGAGCTGCAATTAGGTGTTCTCATCGAGACCATGCGCCGCGAAGGCTTTGAACTTGGCATCAGCCGCCCACGCGTGCTGTTCCGCGAAGACGAAAAGGGCCAACCGACCGAGCCTTATGAAACCGTCGTAATCGACGTCGACGATGAATATTCGGGCACCGTTGTCGAGAAAATGGCCGTTCGCAAAGGTGACATGACCGATATGCGTCCTTCGGGTGGCGGCAAGACGCGCATCACCTTCAGCGCCCCTTCACGCGGCCTAATCGGCTATCATGGCGAATTCCTGTCCGACACGCGCGGCACCGGCATCATGAACCGCTTGTTCGAAAAATATGGCCCACATCGTGGCCCGATTGAAGGCCGCAAAAATGGCGTACTGATTTCCAATGGCGCGGGCGAAGCGGTGGCTTACGCCCTTGGCCCATTGGAAGAGCGCGGCATCCTGATGGTCTCGCCGGGTGAAGCCCTATATGAAGGCATGATCATCGGCGAAAATGCCAAACCAGATGACCTTGAAGTCAACCCGATGAAGTCGAAGCAGCTGACGAACTTCCGTTCGACCGGCAAGGACGACGCCATTCGCCTCACCCCGCCAAAGCGTCTGACGCTTGAGCAAGCCATTGCATATATCGATAACGATGAAATGGTGGAGGTTACGCCGAAGAACATTCGTTTGCGTAAGCGCTTACTTGACCCCAATGAGCGGAAAAAAGCATCACGCGCCAAGCAGGCCGCATAAATTAGAAAAGGGCGTCGGTTCTGACCCTAAATGGCTTCTCCTGCCGCGACGCCGCTGGCCCACGCCCATTGGAAATTATAACCACCCAACCAACCAGTCACATCAACGGCCTCGCCCACACAGAATAAGCGCGGCATCTTCTTCGCCTCCATCGTCTTTTGCGACAGGCCATCGGTGCTAATCCCACCCAGCGTCACCTCCGCCTTGGCATAGCCCTCGCTCCCATTGGGCACGAATGGCCAGTTGCCGAGTAGCGCGCCCGCACCCACCAATTTCCGGTCGTTTTGGTCGGCGAGGTTGCCGAGTAGCGCAATTTTGGCAGCAAGCGCTTCGGCCAACCGCGCAGGCAAGACGCGGTCCAGCGTTGACCGTAATGTCGCGCGTGGGCGCGCGCGTTTTTCTGACAAAAGCAACTCAGTTGCATCCAGCGATGGCAGAAAATCAATTTCGACTTGATCCCCCGGCCGCCAATAGCTGCTGATTTGTAGAACCGCAGGACCGCTGAGGCCGCGGTGGGTAAACAACGCGGCTTCACGGAACGCGGTCTTCTGATGTCGGGCAACAACCTCTGCCGACACCCCCGACAACTCACGAAACAATATGTTGTCACCCCCAAGTGTTAAGGGGACGAGCGCGGGTCTAGGTTCCACAATCTTCAGGCCAAACTGGCGACCCAGATCATAGGCAAAGGCAGTTGCGCCCATTTTGGGAATGCTTGGCCCCCCCGTTGCGATCACCAATGCTTCACCCTGCGCACGAACGCCATTATATGTAACGTGATAGTCGCTTCCATCATGTGTGACCCCGTCCACGGGCGCGTCAAATACGAAATCCACATGGCCCCCCGCAGCAGCAGACTTGTCGCATTCGGCCATCAGCATTGCGACAATCTGCCGCGCTGACCCGTCGCAGAATAATTGCCCCAGCGTTTTTTCATGAAACGCGATATTGTGGCTGCGCACGAGTTCGATAAAATCCTGCGGCGCATAACGTCCAAGCGCCGACTTTGCGAAATGTAAGTTCGCGGACAAATAGCGCTCCTGCGCATGTGTCGTCGTCGCGTTCACATTGGTGAAGTTGCACCGCCCGCCACCCGAAATCAGGATTTTCTTACCTGGACCGGATGCATGATCGATCACCAGTAAGCGTTTTCCGCGTTGCCCGGCGGTCAATGCGCACATGAGCCCAGCCCCACCGCCACCAAGAATAATTGCGTCATATCTATTTGAAAGTGCCATTTCGTCCCCCTGCACTGCCTGCGCTATATTGCCAAGCACTATGCTTTGCGGCAAAGCGCCGTTCATGACTGAAGACACCAAATCCGCGGGTAACGACACCCCACCCGATCACTTATCGATTAACCCGATGAGCCCGCATTTCGATGGCGACCTTTTGTCGCGCGGCATCGGCATTCGTTTTAAGGGCGCAACCCGCACGACGGTTGAGGAATATTGTATTTCCGAAAGCTGGATTAAGGTGCAAGCGGGCAAGGCGCGCGACCGCAAGGGCAATCCGTTGCTGATTAAATTGAGCGGTCCAGTCGAAGCATGGTTCGAGGACCTTGGGCACGACGCGCCTGTAGCGAAGCTCTGACGTTCACTTAACTTAACGTTTAGGGAAAACCGAAATCAGCTTCGCCAGTTGATCGTCAATTGGGTTGAGTTTATCATCGGGTGTGTTGCCAAGCCGCACGATCGTCAACCGATGCTGGGGTGAAACCACCACAAACTGCCCAAGATGGCCAAGCGCGGCAAAGACATCGGATGGTGCCTTTCCGGGAAACAGCACCTGATCCCGACCGTCATTACGCTTATGGTTCAACCACAGATGCGCACCATAGCTTTTGTCATTGGGGCTCTGCGTTTTCATAAAGCGCGTCCAACT
>CALGEE010000496.1 GCA_937881525.1 uncultured Sphingomonadales bacterium
CCATAAAAAAAAGAAAGGCGATGACATATTTTATCCTGAAACGGCTGATACAATCAGTTTTTGTGATGATCGCCGTCGCCTTTCTTGCCTTTTCCCTGTTCCGGTTTGTTGGTGATCCGATTACCCAAATGACTGGGGTAGAAACCTCCATCGAAGATCAAGAACGCTTGCGCGAAGAATTGGGTCTGAACGATCCTTTCGTGATGCAATTTGCAAGGTTTACCGGCGATATGCTGCAAGGTGATTTTGGATATTCGTATCGGACGCGTCAGCCTGTGGGGGAAATGATTTCGTCGCGGATTCCAGCGACTTTGGAACTTGGCATTGTTGCGCTATTCATTTCGCTTTTGGTGGGAATTCCGACTGGCGTCTTTACCGCGCTTAGACCGCGCGGTTTTGCAACCCAAACGATCTTGATGACCACACTGGTCGGGGTATCGATTCCAACCTTTGTCATCGGGATTATTTTCATCTTTCTGTTCGGCGTTCAATTGGGTTGGCTTCCCACATTTGGGCGTGGGGGCACGGTCCAGATTGGCGGCTGGGAATCCTCGCTCTTCACCATCGACGGTTGGCGGGCGCTTCTTCTTCCGGCCATCACCCTTGGTCTTTACCAAATGACGCTAACCATGCGGCTTGTTCGGGCCGAGATGATGGAAGTTTTGCGATCTGATTATATCCGTTTCGGAATGGCCCGCGGAGTTCCGATGCGCAGTTTGTACTTCAAGCATGCGTTGGCAAACACATTGGTTCCGGTCATCACAATCATTGGTCTTCAATTTGGCGGTGTAATCGCGTTTTCAATCGTCACTGAAAGCGTTTTTCAGTGGCCCGGAATGGGGCTGTTGTTCCTTGAAAGCATCCGCTTCGTCGATATCCCTGTAATGGGCGTCTACCTTGTGGTCATCGCGTTTTTCTTTGTGCTGGTGAACCTAATCGTTGATCTGTTGTACGTCGCGATCGACCCACGGCTACGCGTGAAAGATACCTCATGATCGCTTTCATTAAACGATACGAGGGGCTGTGGCTTTTCACGCGGTCCCCAGCAGCAATCATTGCAGCGATTGTAGCGTTATTATCAATTATGGGCGCTGCTTTTGCGCCGCTGATTGCCTCTGTTAACCCATATGATTTGGCATCCTTCAGCCTAATGGACGGGCTACTTCCCCCGATGTGGGAGGAATTTGGCATTTCAAAGTTCCCCCTTGGCACGGACGATCAGGGCCGTGATATGGTGTCTTCGATCCTTTACGGCGCGCGGCTGTCTTTAATCATTGGCTTGTCGGCGATGACCATTGCGACCGTCTTGGGTGTGGGCCTTGGCCTCGCAGCTGGATATTACGGTGGGCGGTTCGATATGATCGTCATGCGGATCGCCGATATCCAACTGGCTCTTCCGGCGATCCTGACTTCCCTGCTGATCGACGGTATTGCGCGTGGCATCCTTCCATCGGAAATCCAGCAAGACCTTCGGGTTGCCGTTCTAACCCTCGCCATCGCCCTGTCGCTTTGGGTGAATTTCGCACGAACCGCACGAGCCTCAACTTTCGTGCAGATGCAAAAGGAATATGTCCAGGCCGCGATTATAATGGGGCAGCGTCCGATCCGTGTAATGTTTGTGCATATCCTTCCCAACATTCTTGGTCCGCTATTGGTAATAATGACCGTCGATTTGGCCTCTGCCATATTACTTGAAGCGACGCTTTCATTCCTTGGGATCGGACTGCCGGCAGACAGCCCGTCACTGGGAACCCTGATCCGCATTGGTATGCAGTTCATGTTGTCGGGCGAATGGTGGATCCTTTGGATTCCGACCCTGTTTTTGGTGGCGTTGGTGGTGTCAATTAACATACTTGGGGATTTCCTGCGCGATGTCTTTAATCCGAGGTTGCGTTGAGATGTTGAAGGTCAAAAATCTCACCGTTAAGTTCCCGTCACGCTTTGGTGACATTACAGCGATCGAAGACGTCGCTATGTCCATTGCGTCCGGAGAAATTCACGGCCTTGTTGGCGAAAGTGGTGCGGGAAAATCCACAGTCGGAGCCGCTATCATTGGGCTTTTGCAAGTACCCGGTTTCGTAGCTGATGGCCAAATGACGTTGGCGGACACCGATCTGCGCAACCTTACCGCCGTTGAAGCACATAACATGCGCGGCAAGCGGATTTCGATGATCTTTCAGGATCCGCAAACAAGTTTGAACCCACTAATGCGGGTCGAAGATCAGTTGATCGAAACCATTCAGGCGCATGAAGATATTTCATCCAAAGATGCCCGCGCTCGCGCTGTCGAAATCCTGGAAGAGATTGGAATTCAAAACGCATCTGAACGCATCAAGGCCTATCCCCACCAGTTTTCCGGTGGCATGCGTCAGCGAGTGGTGATTGCCCTTGCGCTTTCCACGAACCCCGAAGTGATCATCGCGGACGAACCTACCACGGCGTTGGACGTCGCAGTTCAAAGCCAGGTTCTGGATTTGATAAAGGAATTGGCAACGAACCGTAAGATTGGGTTCATGCTGATCACACACGATATTGGTGTGATTGCTCAGGTGGCGGATCGAGTCTCGGTCATGCGCTATGGCAAAGTTCTTGAATCTGGAACCACGGCGCAAGTCCTGGGCGACCCGCAGCATCCTTACACACAAGCGCTTTTAGATTCGGTTCCACCGCTTGACCGTAAGATCGATAGGTTTCGCGTCCCGGAAGAAGAAAGTAATCCTTCCCAAAAGGATGTCGGCAATCACGCCGAACGCTGGCTGCTTGAAGGTGTGATGCAGGAAAATGTTGGCCTGAAAGTCGAAAACCTGCGCGTTGAGTTTCCGGGTGTTCGGACGTCCCTATGGCAGAAACCGGACTCCTTTACCGCTCTCCATGATATCAGTTTTGACGTCAAACCGGGCAGTATTCTTGGACTTGTTGGCGAAAGTGGGTCAGGTAAATCAACGCTCGCAAAAGCCATAACTGGCTTGGTCAATCCAACCGCCGGACACATGGCACTTGGCGCCGAAACACTGCCGCCGGGCAAATTACGGACCCGCATCCATCCCTCGCGCCAGATCGTTCAGATGATCTTTCAAGACCCATATTCCAGCCTAAATCCCCGCCACCGGATTAGCGCGATCTTGTCAGAACCACTTTGGCTTTATGGCTTGGTGAACGACGGTGGAGAACGGCGCGAATTGGCGAGAGCGATGCTGGACCTTGTTGGGATGGCGCCAGAGGACTTAGACAAATACCCACACCAATTTTCTGGCGGACAACGACAACGTATTGCGGTTGCTCGTGCTTTGTTGGCGCGTCCCCGCTTCCTAATCTGCGACGAACCGACTTCTGCATTGGACGTTTCAATTCAGGCCGAGATGCTTAATCTTTTAAAGGACCTGCACGCAAAATTTGGTCTTACAATCCTGTTCATCAGTCACAACCTTGCCGTAGTGCGCCAAATGTCTGACGACATGGTCGTCCTTAGAAATGGACGAATTGAAGAATTCGGCCGAGCGCAAAATGTCTATCAGAATCCAAAATCAGAATACACGCGAGAACTCTTGGAATTAACTCCTGTTCTTCCGACTACTTGGGCCACAAAGTGAAAGCATGGGGCGAAGAGTGGTCGTCACGCCTGCGTGAAATCAAGGTGAAGTCACAAGTGGGGGGGCATATGTCTCGCACTTTAATATAGATTGCCCCGAGCATTATCAAAGATATCCTTTTGGCATAAAAGCAGTCATTCGTGCGCGCCACAGCGTCGGATAAAAGGGCTCAAACCAGCCGTTCGCCGCGTTCCGCACCAATGATCGCTACGCGGACTAAGCGGCCTTGTGCAGGTGCAGCTAGTGCTGACGCAGCATTTGCTCGC
>CALGEE010000497.1 GCA_937881525.1 uncultured Sphingomonadales bacterium
TCATTATCAAGTCATTTTTTTTCATTATTTGGTTGATTTTTGAGGCATTCTGACCCGGGTTCAGGTTGGTAGCATTTACAAATTCGTGTCGAGTCGGTTGAATGTGCCGGTTCAACCATAAAGGCGGAGCCAATTAAGACCTTTCATTGCCGTATTCAGCAGTTTTTGCATGAACTCTGGCCATATTCCGATCAATCCTTAAAGCCTAATCTTGCCGAATTCGGTAAGTTAAAGCGTAAGCCTGCCGATAGTTGCACAAGAAACAAAGTGTACTTCTAGCAATAGCTTTGAGCTTTCAGGTTGATGGCGGCTACCGTGCATCCAACTCCGATATCACTGTGGATTTGCTACCCGAGTGTTTGTTGACCGACCAAAAAACAGGATATCTGCCAATGCGGTCACCAGGCCGAAAACAAGCAAGAGAATAAAGCGCAGATCACTCACATAGAGTCTTGGCTCTACCGCATAGGTAATCGTTTTGACCATGGCGGCAATCTTGTACTCGTGGCGGCCTTGCGTATCGGCATGCGCAATAACTTCAAGAAGACTACGCCGACTGCGATATCGAAACAGCGCCGCGGTATCCCAGCCAGATGCCGCAGCCTCTCCTACGCCGGCTACATCGTTGTCGTAGCTCAACCCAGCACCCATGAAAATCGGGTGGCAGGCGCGCTTCAAAAGCTGTGGAAACATATGCTCCATGTAATGATTCACATAGTCAGAGGCCGTGGCATCTGGTCCGAATCCCGGCATTTGGGGTGGGTTGTCATTCATGTCGATGTTGTTAACCATCAGAAACTGTCGACCTGTGTCGCTCTTAAGAAATGCTTCGAGGTCGCTGATTTGTTGGGCGCCATAGCCTTGAGATCTTACCTTCTCTATACCCACTGCAATTTCCTCGTCGGTCAGCGGGCCGCCGAAGTCGGTGTACCAGAAGGTAAACAGTAGCCAGATCGCGGTAGGCGTGATCCAAAGTAGTCGTCGGCGTGTCATATCAGTTCCATCCCAGGCAAGTTCGTTGATCGCGAGGTGTGCGGTATGTGCATTTGTGCGGTTCGTCTGAAGGGGCGTCTGGAGTTAGCGCGCTTGTAAGCCTGCCTGCTGCAAACGCCAGAGCAGCACATCCAGGCGATCTTGACCAAAGAAGGGTTCGCCCTGGAATGCACAGGTAGGCACACCCCAGTGGCCTGCCTTGTCATGATCTGCTTGGTTCTGCTCGATGACGGCTTCAAGCCGGCTGGCCTCGGCAAGCGCCTTCGAATCCAGTGTCGCCAGGTCTAGGCTCGCTCTTGCAGTCGCCTGCGCCAGATCATCACCCTGATCCCAGGCAGGTGTTCCACCCCAGATCAGGGTGGATATTTCATCCGCAAATTCAATGCCTTTACCTGCCTCGGCGGCCAGGACCCCAAGACGGGTGAGCCGATGGATGTAGGGCTGATCTTCTGCTGTTTGAGGCCGGCCATTCTCGCCCGGTGCTTGAATGATGGGATCAGGATTGGCCCAGGCAAACGGCAGCTCCAGAAACTCGGCTACGCGAAACACATCGATTCCAAAATAGGAAAAGAACTGCGGCTGAACCTGTTGAAAGAACTCCGGCGTGCGTATCGCAATCGGATACACAGGTCGAAAGTTCACCTGCAGTTGATAATTATCCTGCCACTGGCGTAGGCGCGGAGTGGCCAAGTAAGACCACGGGCTTCGAAATGACCAGAAAACATCGATTTCTAAATTTTCACTCATAAGATCATTATCCCGTAGCCAACTCACGCAATGTCATTTTGCCAAGCTGCGACATGTGCACTTCGTCAGGACCATCAGCGATCCGGCAGAATCGTGCCCTGGTAAACACCGATGGGATTAGTGTGTCCTGGCAAACACCTTTGCCGCCAAACACTTGCATGGCACGATCGGCCACGTTCTGGGCCATCTGCGGCGCCACGATTTTCACCATAGAGATATAGGGCCGAGCAGCGTCCAAGCCACCATTGTCCATAACCTCTGCTGCCTGTAACGTCAGCAGGCGACACTGTTCGATCTCACAACGGCTGCGGGCAATTTCATGCTGTACGCTGGTCTTTTTGCTGAGTTTTTCGCCAAAGGCCACACGGTCTTCGGCCCGCTCACACATCAGCTCCAGGCAACGCTGAGCGAGTCCGACAAATCCCATTGCATATTGAAATCTGCCTGGCCCTAATCTGCCTTGTGCAATCTCAAACCCACAGCCTTCACCCTTGATCATATTCGTAACAGGCACACGGACGTCGTTGAAGGCGAGTTCAGCTTCACCGCCCGGCGAATGCAGACTGTCAAATACCCTTAACGGACGAACCAGCTCCACTCCCGGTGTATCTCTTGGCACAAGAATGGTGGAATGTTGTTTGTGCCGCGACGCATTCGGGTCTGTCTGCCCCAT
>CALGEE010000498.1 GCA_937881525.1 uncultured Sphingomonadales bacterium
TATTGTCGCGACCGACCGCTGCAGTGACGGCACCACCGTAGTTCGTTGTCGCAAGCACCTGTCCGTCATCTTCCGCTGCCAGATGATAGGAATGCACGAAATAGACATGCGTTCCGGTGTCGATCCCTTTGAACAGCGGATGCGGGTCAGCGGGCACGATCAGTTCATTCCAGCCCATGTGCGGAATTTTCAGCTTGGGGTCATCCGGTTTGATTTTATCGACGGCACCGCTGATCCAGTCAAAGCCCGCCGTCTCTCCGTGCTCAAGTCCCCGGCTCGCCATCAACTGCATACCGACACAAATGCCCATGAAAGGTTTACCGGCCCGGGTCACGTGTTCCTTGACGGCGTCGGCCATGCCATCGACGGCGAGCAGACCCCGCATGCAGTCGGCGAATGCGCCAACACCCGGCAACACAACCCGGTCGGCCGCCCGCACCACGTCCGGATCACTGGTCACATGCACCGGCTGGTTTAGCCCGGCCTCGCTGACAGCCCGCTGGAAGGCCTTGGCGGCAGAACGCAGATTGCCCGATCCGTAATCAACGATGGCAACGCTCATGAAGTCGCACCGGGATAAATGCCGTCTCTGGCGATATCGGCGTTATCAAGAAAACGCCGGGTAGCCTCTTCGGTGTTATTCCCGGTGACGACGGCGACTTCGTAAAAGCCCTGCCGGTCCAGCCACCAGCGACGCAGATAATTACCGAGCAATCCGATGCCAATCGCCACGGCAAGCGACACGACGCTTTCAACGGTTTCACCAAACCCCAGATAGCGCATGCCCCAACCACTCAGCACAATCACAGCGAACAGCGCAACCGCCGGCAGCCACATCCGCGTCCATAGCGCCCACATGAATGAGAACACGAACGCCGGCCACGAGAAACCTTCCTTGACCAGAATCAGATCCGATAAGGGTTTCCGGCCATGATCGCGTAGATATACCGAATACAGTTTCATCAGTAACTGTCGCCTGAAAAGTTAGAGCACGCCCTTGGTCGAGGGCACTTCGTCTGCCTTCCGGGGATCGATTTCAATCGCATCACGCAACGACCGCGCAAGACCCTTGTAGCAGGACTCGACGATATGGTGATTGTTTTCCCCATACAGGT
>CALGEE010000499.1 GCA_937881525.1 uncultured Sphingomonadales bacterium
ATAACTTTTATAATCAATAGGATATAAATTTATTAACGCATTTGCTCGCGTCTTACCGAGTCAATGGCCTTTATTTCATTTTTTTTTCATTGCGGCTCTTGATCGACTCGATTTTAAGGGACTAAGAATAGAGCGTCTAGCAACGCATGACGACAGTCAGGCAATGCCCTACATGGAGAATTTAATAGCAGCAGTGGCAGCATTTGGCAGCAAGTGCGTAGCCATGCTCCTGGTGATCTGTGTCCGGTAGATAGCTTGCGGTTGTGTAGTACTGGATGGGGCGAAATCGGGGGTAGGCAAGTTGGCCGAAGGCAATTCAGTATCGCAGGTAGATTCGGGTCAAGCAGGAAGCGCAAATGATGCTTCAATACTAAACGCACGTTTTGACGCCGATTGGCATAATATTTCTTCAGGATTGCGACGCGATCTTGGCGCGCAAATCTACGGGCAATGGATTCGTTCCATCAGCCTTGGCGATTTTTGCGACCTGACAGGCACGCTGGAGCTTTTGTTGCCGTCGGATTTCTCTGCCAGCTGGGTTTCGGACCATTATGCTGACCGTTTGCGTCTCGCTTGGTCAATTGCCAATAGCAGCGTCAAGCAGCTAAAAATCCGGACCCGTCCCGGTGCGCCACGTGTGGAGTTGCTCCGCGCTTCCAACAATGCGGATCGTGCCGTGGCGCAGGAGGCAAGTGAGGCACTTGCCCCGCGTTCGGCGCTTGACCCGCGGATGACTTTTGCGAATTTCGTTAAGGGCCAAACCAATGTTCTTGCCCTCAGCGCGGCAGAGCGTGTCGCTTCCAAAGATAAGCCACTTTTCAACCCGCTGTATCTTCAGGCTGCGACTGGCCAAGGCAAGACGCACTTAATGCATGCCATTGGCCATGCATATTCTGAGGTCAATCCCGACGCACAGATTCTGTATATGTCGGCTGAAAAGTTCATGATGGAATTTGTGACCGCTATGCGGCGCAAGGAAGTTATGGAGTTTAAGGCACGGTTGCGTGCCGTTGATGTTCTTCTGATTGACGATATCCAGTTCATCATTGGCAAGGTGTCAACGCAGGAAGAGTTTCTGCACACGATCGACGCCATCATTGGCGCTGGCAAGCGCTTGGTAGTTTCCGCTGACCGCGCACCACAAGCGCTGGACGGTGTTGACCAGCGTATCTTGTCGCGCTTGTCGATGGGTTTGGTCGCCGACATTCAGCCTGCTGACCTTGAACTGCGTCGCTTGATTTTGGAGCAGCGTCTGGCCAACATGCCGGAAGCGCTAGTCGGTGAGGATGTTGTAGAGTTTCTCGCCCGCACCATCAGCCGCAATGTCCGCGAATTGGAAGGCGGATTGAACAAGCTGCTCGCCTACGCACAATTGACCGGCAAGCCGATTACCCGGACGCTCGCGGAAGAACAACTCAAAGATATCTTAAGTGCTTGCCGACGCCGCATCACCATTGACGAAATCCAGCGTGCGGTGTGCGAATATTATCGCATTGATCGCAGCGAAATGTCGTCCAAGCGTCGCGCCCGCGCCGTAGTTCGTCCACGCCAAGTGGCCATGTATCTGGCAAAGGTCATGACGCCGCGTAGCTATCCTGAAATCGGTCGCAAATTCGGTGGCCGTGATCACTCGACGGTCATTCATGCTGTGCGCTTGGTTGAAGGCCTTCGTCAGCAGGACAGCGAGATGGATAATGACGTCCGCGCCTTGCTGCGCCAATTGGAAGCTTGAGTTTTACTTTTCCACCCCTTTTCAACAGCCTTTCCAACGCTTATTCTCCGAGATTGAATCGGAGGGAATCGGATGAACCAAGTTTGCGCATCATGTGGAGCAGCTGCGGCCAATGATGCTGCTTTTTGCGCAAGTTGCGGGCATGCAATAAAGCGCGCCGCGGCTTCCACAAAAGGCGCTGCGGCCCCAAAGAAACGCCGGTGGGGAGCTCCTACATTGTTTGTGCTGGGCATTTTGGCCATGGCTGCTCTGTATTTTTGGCTATTCGTTGCGGATGATTTGCGCCCCGATAATGCTGAGCCCGCGATTGCGTCGCAATCCGACGATCGTGCCGAGGCGCAGATTTTTTTCACGATGACTGAAGTCAATATTCGCGACAAGCCAGCAATGACCGGCAGTGTTATTTTGGGCAAAATGCCCCGCGGCTCGCAGTTGACTGGCATCGTTCGGTCCGATGCCGATCCCAGCGTTGTGTGGCTTGAACTGAGCGATGGCAATGGCTTCGTGGCGCTGGCTAACCTCTCGCAAGTCAAACCGCCGGTTCTTGTTAAGTTCTTGGATGACCAGATTTGGGCAGCTGACGGCGCGCTTGATGTGTGGGCCACTACGCTGCCGGACAGCAACTTGTTGGACCGGGTTAGCGAGGGAACACAGCTGACGCTGCTTGGAACAACCGAAGATAACTTTATCGAGGTCAAGCTCTCTGGTGATCATTATGGCTATCTGAATGACGCCCAAGCGATCATCGCGCGCCTTGGCGGTAAGCCCATTATGATTGGGTTCAACCCGCAAACCTGCGCGTTCTCGGGCGAGATTGGGGCTGAATTTGCCAAGATCGGTGCGCAGTTGCGGGCACAATGGCAAGCGTTGGAAGCAAAGGAATTTGCCAATGAAGCTGCCCGTCAAAAGGCCTATGCAGCGGTGGAAGGCAAAAGCAAATATCTCAGGCTACGCCGATCATTCGAAGGCTTGTCGTTGACGGGCCTGGCGCAGCATTATGAATCGCAGTCTTTATATTTCGATGACTCACCCGCCAAAGTTATGGACATATTCCGCGCGCAAGGCTTTGACATCGGACGCGACGGGCTTTTCACGGGGACGGAGCTTTACGCAGGAATTGCCGCTACGCGGGGTGAAGGCGCAGCCTATGGAAAAACCGAACTTGGCTGCGGCGTATAGAACGCCACAGTCCGAACAGGGCTTAACGCTTCTCCTCTGGCGCGACGGAAATCCGGACGGTTTCGCCGCCATTACCGGGGAAACCCGTGAACATGGCCTCGACCAGATTTGGTACCAGATAGGGAAGTTTGTTCGAACGCGACTTGGCCTCCGCCTTGCCTTCGAATAGCCGCTTGCCGTCAACATTGTGGTCAATCTTCATATCCAGATTGGCGGTGAACACCGTGAAACTGTCGATGTCATATGGCCGGTTAAAGCCGCTATAGAGAAACGGATCATAAAAACCTACGACATAGCGTGCGCCGCGGCGTGTGCGCACGACATAGGGACGGTAGAAGCTGCCAAAGCCCCAGTACGGATCATAAAATGGGTCCCGCCGAACGATGTTGCGCTCCTTGCCCTCATCAACCGCATAATCGAGCACCACCGTCATATCGGCGTTTGGACCTGATGCGGGTACATAGCCGACTTCCTGCAGCTCGGTAGCGACCAAAGCCGCATATTGTCCGAATTCAATACCACCTGCATTAGCTGGGTTTGCCGCGCGAATGACAAAGGTTTGACCTTGCGGGGCAGGCAGTTCTTGAAAGCGCGACACCTCCGCGTTGAAGGGCGTGGTGCAGGCGCCAAGCGCAAGCAACGCTAGGGGAGCTAGAAACATTACGACCTTTTTCATCAGTTCACATTCCTTCAACATCGGCCAAATGCCAAATACCATATAACCGTCGAAAACTAAATTAGTTTCAATGAACTGCGGTTGAACAACATTGTGGTCCTATTTACCGCAGCAGTCCAAGCGCAGCATAGGCTGCCTTTAAAGTTGGCGCGCTCAATTCGCGCGCCTTTGCGGCCCCTTTGGCCAGCGCGGCGTCAATCTGTTCGTGATCGTTTTTCAACGCTGTGAAGCGCTCGGAAATCGGACGAAGATGCTCAGCCACAATTTCTGCCAATGCTGGCTTGAACGCGCCAAAGCCCTGACCGCCAAAACGTGCCAGCGTTTCGTCCACCGTCTCATTCGCAAAGGCCGCATAAATACCGACCAGATTCTTGGCTTCGGGACGGCCTTCCAGACCATCTGCCTCCGACGGCAATGGTTCGGGGTCGGTCTTGGCTTTCTTTATTTTGCTTAAGATCGTGTCAGCATCATCGATCAAGTTGATACGGCTCATGTCGCTTGGGTCAGATTTGGACATTTTGGCGCTGCCGTCACGCAAGCTCATGATGCGCGCGGTGGCTTTCGGAATGATGGGATCAGGCAAGGTGAAAATCTCTGTACCTTTGCCAAAATCGGTGTTGAATTTCTGGGCGATGTCGCGTGCTAGCTCCAAATGTTGCTTCTGGTCTTCGCCCACAGGTACATGCGTCGCCTGATACAGCAGCACGTCCGCGGCTTGTAAAACAGGGTATGTGAACAACGCAATGCTCGCGCCTTCGCGGTTCTTGCCCGACTTGTCCTTGAACTGGGTCATCCGGTTGAGCCAACCCATCCGCGCCGTGCCTGTCAGCAGCCATTGCAGTTCAGAATGGGCAGGGACCCGTGCTTGATTGAACAGAATCGCCTTATTGATATCCAGCCCGCAGGCGAGCAAGGCCGCTGCCATCTCGCGGGTGTTTGCGGTCAACTCCTCGGGTACATGGGGCATTGAAATGGCATGCAAATCTGCGAGGAAATATAGGCATTCCATTTCATCCTGCATCTTCACCCAGTTGCGGATCGCACCCAGATAATTACCGAGATGAAGGTTGCCCGTTGGCTGAATACCGGAAACGACGCGCATAGATATTACTCGCTTGCAGAAGACGTAGGCGCGGCTGCACGCCTGCGGAAAAGGGATTTGAGTTCGCTGACCCGGTAGGCCCCGAACAGCAATATGGCCAGCGCATAAACTGCGCCGCCCACGCTGACCAAAATGGACAAAACGGCAATGCGTCGCCACAGGCCCGTACCAAGCTGGCCTTCGATAAGCTCATTTCCGAAATAGAGCGCGACGCCCATAAGCGCCGCCGCCAAAATTATGCGCCATGCCTTTTGCTTCAGCCGCGCATCGACAGCAATATGGCCGCGTTTGCGCAAAGTGAACCACAGCAATGCGACGTTTACCCAAGCTGATATGGCCGTCGCCACGCCGACGCCGATATGCGCCAAAGGCCAGATCAAGATCAGGTTGCCGACAAGGTTGACCAGCATCGACCATAAGGCCAGTCGCAAAGGGGTTTTGGTATCGCTCCGCGCGTAAAATCCGGGTGTCAGAACCTTGATGAGCACATAAGCCGGAACGCCTGCCGAAAACGCCATCAGCACCGCCGCGGTCCCTTGAGTGTCGGCAGAAGTGAAGGCGCCATGTTCGAATATGCCATGCACAATCGGGATTGCCGACACAATTAACGCGACCGTCGCAGGCATTGCGAAGAATAAGGCAAGTTCGACAGCGCGGTTCTGTGTGTCGGATGCGGCTTTGCTATCTGCCCCGGCAATCTGCCGCGATAGGGCAGGCAAAATAGCTGTCCCGATTGCTATGCCAATCAGGCCCAAAGGCAATTGGTTCAAGCGGTCGGCATAATAGAGCCACGATACCGAACCTTCGGGAAGGAACCGTGCCGCAAGCGAGGTGGAGATCAAGAGATTGAATTGGATCGCGCCCTGGCCAATCGCTGCGGGTGCAATCAAGGCCAGCATCAACTTCACATCCGGCGTGAGGCGCGGCAAAATAAGCTTCAGGTTAACGCCCGCGCGATGGCAGGCCCAGATAAGCCACAGCAATTGCAGCGCGCCCGATACGGTGACCGCGACCGCTTGCGTAACCGCCGTTTCAACCTCGGTATCGCCGCGGAAAAATATCAGCGCGATGATCATGCAGATGTTCAGCAATATCGGTGCGGCGGCATTGACCCAGAATCGGTTTAGCGAATTCAATATACCACCAAGCAAGGATACCAATGATATCAGCGCCAGATAGGGAAAGGTAATGATCGTTAAGTGCCGGGCCAGCGCGAATTTCTCCGCCCCGCCATCGGGAAAGCCACCAGTCATGGCCCAGACAATAGGGCCAGCGG
>CALGEE010000500.1 GCA_937881525.1 uncultured Sphingomonadales bacterium
GACTCAAATAGGTGGTGAGCGCAGCGCCCTTATTACCACGTTCTTCTTTGACAACCTGAACCAGCAAAACCTGACGACGATGAATAACGTCCTGGATCTTGTAACGGCGGCGCAAGTTCATGCGCTTTGCGCGCACCTCGTCGCTTGCCTTTGGTGCGCGACTTTCGCCGTTGCGGCCTCCGCGTCCACGACGGCGGCGGTTATTGCGACCATTGTCGCCGCCATCAGCGCCGCCTTCGTTTTCGTCTAAATCATCACCATTATTATTCAGCTCGGGTTCTTCACCCTCTGTCATGTCTATGGTGTCGACGCTGTCGTCGCTGTCGACTTCGATAAAATCGTTTGCATCGTCGTCGCGTTCGGCAGAGCCCTGCATGATGTCGGAAGGCTCATCGCTTTCCTCTTCTTCCTGCTCACGTAAAGCAGCTTCTTCCGCAGCAGCTTCGGCTTCCTCAGCCAACAACCGGTCACGGTCTTCCCTTGGGATTTGGTAATAATCAGGATGGATTTCGGCAAAAGCCAAGAACCCATGACGGTTGCCGCCATAATCAACGAAAGCCGCCTGAAGCGACGGTTCAACCCTGGTTACTTTTGCGAGGTAGATATTACCTTTGAGCTGTTTGTGCTCGGCGGATTCAAAATCAAATTCCTCAATCTGGTTTCCTGTTACGACTGCGACCCGGGTTTCCTCCCGGTGACGCGCGTCGATAAGCATACGCGTTGTCATGTAATTTACTCCAGCGAGGCTGGCGCCCGGTTGTCAGCCAAAGGCCGCTTGCTTCATTGTTGATGCATTGCCAGGCAGGACGCACAGCGTTCCTGTCGGCAAAGCGATATAGTGGAAATGAAAGAATTGCGTCTGCTGCTTGTGCATGGCGGGCGTGTATCGCGCGCGCTTGATTTCCAACCGATGCGCCATGCCCAGTGTGGGCGGCGGTGGTGGAAATATCATGCCTCATGTAGCGTCAACCTGTAAAAATGCCGAACGGAAATTACTATTCGGCGGACTGTCGGGGCGTTCGAAAAGAGCCCAGAGCGCATCAGTTAGCACTCCCGCCTGTTGTCGGCAAGAGCATCCCGTGAATTAGCTGCTTATTACGGCTATTGTTGTCGGTCTTTAAAGCATTAATCTATTAGTAACCATTTCTGTTCACCATGACTTACGATCGGATACCTAAGTGCTTTGGGCTTAAGAGGATGGTGCAACTGTGTGGATCGAATAAACTTCTGGACGACTAATTTTACGAGGTCAGATATGCGAGGCGTGATTCCTGCCATGCTTTTTGCTGCACTCCCTATTTGCGCGTCTCCGGCGATGGGAGGGACGGTTCAGAAAATATCCGCGCAGGACGGCGCTGTAATTGTTCAATTTGACGGCGTTGTGGACAGGGCGGATGTATTTACTCTCGCGGTACCTGACCGCATTGCCATTGACGTATCTGGCGCGACGGCAGGTCAATCTGCATTTGCAGGGGGCTCGGTTCAAAACATAAGACAGAGACAATTTAGCGCCGACACGACACGGATCGTCATGGATCTCGCCGAACCCGCTGTTGTCACCAACGGCAATTTTTCCGCCGACGGAAAAAGCCTGCGCCTTAGCCTGCTGCCAGTGCCGCTGACCGAGTTTTCTGGCACCGTCGCGCGCGGTAAAACGCAGATTATCCCTCCCGCCGCATTTCGCGCCGATCCGCCGAAGCGTCGGTATGAGGTTACTGCACCCATTCGTGTAAATGTTGGCAAGGGCCTGCCACTGGTGAGTGGGCCGGCGGATGACAGCCTACCATTGGTGGTTATAGATGCAGGCCATGGCGGTCATGACCCGGGTGCTATCAGTCCGCATGGCGGGCAGTTGGAAAAGGACGTGACGCTCGCCATTGCAAAGTCGGTCCGAGATGAAATGCTAAAAAGTGGACGCGTCCGTGTGGCCCTGACGCGCGACACGGACAAGTTTATCGTGCTGCAAGATCGCTTCCAACTGGCGCGCAAGTTACGTGCCGACCTGTTTATATTAATCCATGCTGATAGCGCGGAAAGCCCAGAAGCAACGGGAGGGACGGTGTACACCCTGTCTGAAGTCGCTTCTGACCGCGAGGCGCAGCGGCTTGCAGCGCGTGAAAACAAGGCCAACATTATTAACGGGGTTAATCTAGGCGGTGCCGACGCCAACGTGTCGTCGATCCTAATTGACCTTACCCAGCGCGAAACAATGAATGTCTCTGCGGACTTTGCAAAACTGTTGTTGCGTGAGGTAACGCCCAACATGCGTATTCGCGGCAATTCGCATCGGTTTGCTTCGTTTATTGTCTTAAAGGCACCGGACACCCCATCCGTGCTCTTTGAAACCGGCTATCTCAGTAACGAAGCCGATGCCACCTCCTTGGCTTCCCAAAGTGGACAGGGCAAGGTGGCACGAGCGCTTGCCAATGCCATTCAAGTCCACTTTGCACGGCGGATTGCTATGCGTTAACGGGTAGTAGAAGCATTTTTGCGTCAATTTACTGATGAACTTTCTGGACCTGTTCGGCAAATCGGCTAGATAGTGCCCGCGATGGATATAGTGCCCCCTCCTACCGAAGTTCCAGATACAGTCAGTTACAGGCTGAAACGCAACGCCGAAGAATTTATCGAGCGTTGGCGGGGCTGGTGGCAAAGCAAGCGTTTTCGTTTGGCTACCTATGCAGTCGGCGCGCTTGTGGTCCTCTTCATTATATTCTGGGCGCTATTGGCGCGGAATCTTCCCGATGCGGAAGCGCTCATTGAATATGAGTCGCCTTTGCCCACCGTGGTACGTGACGTTAACGGAGAACCATTCCACAGCTACGCCCGAGAACGCCGGGTCCAGTTGGAATATGCCGATTTCCCGAAGACTTTGGTGCACGCGTATCTTGCCGCCGAAGACAAAACATTCTTCAGCCATGGCGGGATTGATTATCCCGGTATCGCGTCGGCCATTTTCGACAATATGTTCAGCAGTAAGCGATCGCGTGGCGCGTCCACCATCACGCAGCAAGTTGCGAAAAACCTGCTTTTGACGAATGAATATAGCTACACCCGCAAAGTCAAAGAAGCGATTTTGGCAAAGCGGATCGAAATCGCGCTCACCAAGCAGCAAATCCTGTCGCTTTACCTTAACGAAATTGCGCTTGGACGTCAGTCATTCGGTGTCGAAGCGGCAGCGCAGGCTTATTTCGGTAAAAGCGTTAATCAACTCCAATTACATGAAATGGCATTTTTAGCCATTCTTCCCAAAGCGCCCGAGCGTTATGGACGTGCTAAAAATGCTGTTGCGGCGATAGCGCGCCGCAACTGGGTTCTTGGTGAAATGCGCGCGAATGAATGGATTACAGAGGCGCAGCTTTTGGCTGCGCGCGCTCAACCCCTTGGCCTGATGACGCAACGTGGCACAGGATATAAAAACGTCGGCGGTTATTTCGCAGAAGAGGTGCGCCGCCAACTCATCGAAAAATTTGGTGAAACTGATGCTGCTGGCCCTTACAGCGTTTATTCCGGCGGTCTTTGGGTGCGGTCATCGATGAACCCGGAATACCAAATTCTAGCGACTAAGGCGTTGCGTGATGGCTTGTTGCGCTACAACGCCGGTAAGGCGTGGAAAGCCAATCTTGGTAAAATTGACGTTAAAGATGATAATTGGGCAGCACGCTTTGCATCGAGCAACATTGGGATCGATTATGCAAACTGGCGAGCAGGCGTTGCCCTTGGCAAAGGTCGCGTCGGGTTTGCCGATGGTACCGAAGCCACGTTGGATGGTGGACCCGCCGCAATGAAAGCAGGCGATGTCATTGCGGTTGCGCCCAATGGCATAAACAGTTTTGCGGTCCGCAGCGTGCCTGAAGTCGGCGGCGGCATGGTTGTGCAAAACCCGCACAATGGCCGCGTGCTTGCTATACAAGGCGGTTTCGACAACCGCATTTCAAGCTTCAACCGCGCGACGCAGGCGCAGCGTCAGCCTGGGTCTACGATCAAGCCCTTTGTCTACGCCACCGCGCTGGACAACGGCATGACGCCCACATCGATCATCGTTGATGGTCCGTATTGCGTATGGCAGGGTGCCAATTTGGGCCAGAAATGCTTCCGCAATTTCGACGGCGGCGGGGCAGGGCCAAAAACCATGCGCTGGGGCTTGGAGCAATCACGCAACTTGATGACGGTGCGTGCTGCTACCGAAGCCGGTATGGATAATGTGACGGACACGTTCCGCGCAATGTCGATCGGCGATTATCCCGACTATCTCGCTTATGCACTTGGCGCAGGCGACACTACTGTGCTGAAAATGGTCAATGCTTATTCAATGCTCGTCAATCAAGGCCGCGAGCTTAAGCCAACGCTGATTGATTTTGCACAAAACCGAAAGGGCAAGGTAATCTGGCCAAGCAAATGGGTCCCATGCAAGGGTTGCCGTTCGCCGGATTGGAATGGCAAGCCCATGCCGCGATTTGCCTCGGCTGGTAAGCAGGTGATGGACCCCATCACCGCCTATCAAGTCGTGCACATGCTTGAAGGTGTTATTGAACGCGGCACCGCTGTAACACTGCGCGAATTGAACCGGCCGTTATTTGGTAAGACGGGTACGACTACTGGGCCAACAAATGTCTGGTTCATTGGCGGATCGCCCCAACTTGTTGCTGGACTGTATCTGGGCTTTGACCAGCCACGCAATTTGGGCGGCTACGCGCAGGGTAGTTCAGTTGCTGCGCCGATCTTTAAACAATTCGCGCGTGCGGCGATGGCCGATATGCCAAAAACGCCCTTCATTGCGCCTGCTGGAACGCGACTGGTGCGTGTGGACCGTAAGAGCGGTAAGCGCGTTTATGGCGCTTGGCCGGGCAATGACCCTCAGAACGCCGTTATATGGGAAGCGTTCAAGGCAGAAACTGAACCTAAGCGTTCTATCCGTCAGGAAGAATTGGCGGCGGGTGCTGAGAAACCAAAGAAAGAGGCTGAAACTCAGTCGAACACGGCCAGCGCCGGCACAAAACGCGATCGAGAGTTTATTCAGCAAGAAGGCGGGATTTATTAGCATTTGCGGATAGCCACTTTTTGTAAGGCGGCGTGCGTACTTTGGCATCGCTACCTTTGACTTGAGCGCCCAATCCGCTAAAGGCCGCGGCTGACCTTTTCATTCCCTTGGAGTTTCTTATGCGCGCCGACGCAGAAGGCTATGTTGCCCGCATTGATGCCGCCCTCAACCTCGTCAAGATGTCGCTTGATTGGGACCGTGCATTGCGCCGTCTGGACGAGCTGAACGCAAAGGTTGAGGACCCGACCTTGTGGGACAACCCTAAGGCCGCAGAAGAGGTTATGCGCGAACGCCGGCGTTTGGACGCGGCCATTGGCACTGTGTGGAAAATCGATGCAGATAAGGCAGGGACGGTTGAACTTGTAGAGCTGGCCGAAATGGAAGGCGATGCCGAGCTTGGTGACGAAGGCGCTGCGTCGTTAAAAGCGCTGGCCGACCGTGCCGATCGCGACAAGGTTGCAGCTCTGCTTTCCGGCGAAGCCGATAGCAACGACACTTTTATTGAAATTCATGCCGGCGCTGGCGGAACCGAGAGCCAGGATTGGGCCGAAATGCTTCAGCGCATGTATTATCGCTGGGCCGAACAGCGCGGATATAAGGTCGAGATGGTCGACTATCAGGCGGGTGATCAGGCTGGCATTAAGTCGGCTACCTTGTTGGTAAAGGGCGAGAATGCCTATGGCTATGCCAAGACCGAAAGCGGTGTTCATCGCTTAGTGCGTATTTCGCCATATGACAGCGCCGCAAAGCGCCACACCAGCTTTTCAAGCGTCTGGGTCTATCCAGTTATCGAAGACAATATAGACATTGAAATCAACGAAGGCGATTTGAAGATCGATACCTACCGCGCGTCAGGCGCTGGTGGGCAGCATGTTAACACGACGGACTCTGCCGTGCGCATTACCCACAAGCCCTCGGGTATTGTTGTCGCCAGCCAGAATGACCGCAGCCAGCACAAGAACCGCGCAACCGCGATGGGCATGTTGAAGGCGCGCTTGTATGAAGCCGAGCTTCGCAAGCGTGAAGAAGTCGCATCGGGCGAATATGCGGCAAAGACCGAAATCGGCTGGGGTCACCAGATCCGTTCCTACGTGCTTCAGCCATATCAGATGGTCAAAGACCTGCGCACGGGCGTGACGTCCCCAACACCCAGCGATGTGCTGGGCGGCGACCTAGACAATTTTATCGCCGCAGCATTGGCCCAGCGCGTGACAGGCGAGGCGGTTTCGGTTGATGATGTAGATTAGGCTTTTGCTCGTTTTTCCAATCCCCGGCAACGTCGACGAGCCCGCCAGTAAATCTCTATTGGGTGGATAGAGTTGCAGCGGTTCTTGAGGCGTGTGAAGAGCGTTTGCATGCTTTAGCCTTGAATCCCGTGGCCTACTCCACTTATGCAGGGGCTAAGTAGACGCTGCCTTATGGGAGAAAGCAAATGACTGAACATCAAGACTGGTTCCCGATACCCGCAAACGCCGCGGCAAACACGCAATGTAGTGCCGCCGATTATCACCGGATGTATGCGCAAAGCATTGCCGATCCTGACGCCTTTTGGGCCAAGCAGGCCGAGCGCATTGATTGGGTAACGCCGCCGACGAAGATCGCCAACTGGTCGTTCGATCCAGTGGATATCAAATGGTATGAAGACGGTGTTCTCAACCTCTGCCACAATGCCATTGATCGTCATGTTAATGTGGGCAAGGGCGATGCGATTGCTTTTATCTTTGAGCCCGATGACCCAGCCAGCGTCGCACGGCGTGTCAGCTATTCTGAGCTACTTGCCGAAGTGACGCGCATGGCCAATGCGCTCAAGAAACTTGGCGCTGGCAAGGGCGACCGTGTGACCATTTACATGCCGATGTGCGTCGAGGGCGCGGTTGCTATGCTCGCGTGCGCGCGGATCGGGGCCGTGCACAGCGTTGTCTTCGGAGGGTTTTCGCCCGAAGCGATTGCGGGACGTATTAAAGATTGCGCGAGCCGCTATGTGATCTGCGCCGACAGTGGGCTTCGCGGAGGCAAATCCGTGCCGTTGAAAGCCAATATTGACGCTGCGCTTGAAAAGGTAAGTGGGGTCGAGGCCGTTCTTGTCGTGCGTCATACAGGTGCGCCTGTGACGATGGTGCCCGGCCGCGACCATTATTTTGACGAGATTGCGGTTTTGGGCGAATGCCCCTGTGAACCCATGCACGCGGAAGACCCGTTGTTCATTTTGTATACGTCTGGTTCAACTGGCAGCCCGAAGGGCGTGTTGCACACCGTCGGCGGCTACTCTGTGTGGACCGCGAGCACATTCCATTATGTGTTTGATTATCGGCCGGGGGAGGTTTTCTTTTGTTCTGCCGATATTGGTTGGGTCACCGGGCATAGCTATGTCGTTTACGGTCCGCTGCAAAATGGTGGGACGAGTTTGATATTCGAGGGCATCCCTAGCTACCCCGATAGCGGACGTTTTTGGGATATCATTGACCGGCATCAGGTGAACATTTTTTATACCGCGCCAACGGCGTTGCGGGCGTTGATGCGTGACGGCGATGCGCCAGTTCAGGCGCGGTCGCGCAAGTCGCTTCGCTTACTTGGTACGGTTGGAGAGCCTATTAACCCCGAAGCATGGCGTTGGTATCATGCGACGGTAGGTGAGGGGAAGTTGCCGATTGTCGATACATGGTGGCAGACCGAGACTGGCGGTGTGATGATCACAACCTTACCCGGCGCGCATGGCATGAAACCCGGGAGCGCAGGACGTCCGTATTTTGGCATTCAGCCGCAGTTGGTTGATGGCGATGGTAATGTTCTTGCCGACGAACATATTGGCGGCGCGACCAATGGCAATTTGTGCATCATGCACAGCTGGCCTGGCCAAGCGCGGACGTTATATGGAGATCACGACCGTTTCGTGCAGACGTATTTTTCGACCTATAAGGGCAAATATTTCACTGGCGACGGCTGCCGTCGCGACAACGACGGCTATTACTGGATTACCGGCCGGGTCGACGATGTCATCAATGTTTCTGGGCATCGCATGGGCACGGCGGAGGTTGAAAGCGCCTTGGTACTCCACGAATTGGTTGCTGAGGCGGCTGTCGTTGGGTTCCCGCATGATATTAAGGGGCAGGGCATTTATTGCTATGTCACGCTCAACGCAGGTGCTGACCCCTCCGATGCACTGCATGCAGAGCTTCGCTTACAAGTGCGTACAGAAATCGGACCAATCGCATCGCCCGACCATATCCACTTCACGCCAGCCTTGCCCAAGACACGCAGTGGCAAGATTATGCGGCGGATATTGCGCAAAATTGCCGAAAATGATTTCAGCGCTTTGGGTGACACGTCAACCTTGGCTGATCCTACTGTTGTCGATGCACTGGTCGAGGGACGGCAGAACCGTTAACCGTACCGTTCGTATCGAGCGAAACAACAGAGATCTGCTATGCTTGACGCTTGCGTCAACCTGCCGAAACGACTAGAGAATTTCCGTTAATTGCACGATTAAACCCGTATCCTGCGTTATCGTAGTGGAAGGACCCTATGACTGATTTACCGACCCAAAATGGGCCCTTAAGCGGCATAAAAGTTGTTGAACTCGCCGGTATTGGGCCTGGCCCTTACGCTGGCCAGCTGCTTGCGGATATGGGCGCGGATGTTATCGTGATCGACAGGCCGGGTGGCGTGCTTGTACCCAAAGCGATTGATGCGCGGGGCAAAAAGTCGATGGTTCTCGACCTCAAAAAACCTGAAGCCGTCGCTGCATTGTTAAAACTTGTTGAAACCGCTGATGTCCTAATCGAAGGTCTTCGACCCGGTGTGACCGAGTGTATGGGGGTTGGAC
>CALGEE010000501.1 GCA_937881525.1 uncultured Sphingomonadales bacterium
TATGATTGGAGCCAACTGTATCAGGGCCTGCAATCTGGTGTGGTTGAGGGCCAATACGTTGCGACCCCTTGGCAGCATGTGGCGAAACTCCACGAAGTTGCAAAATACTTCACTGAAATTGGCGGGATGTGGTCTGGAAATATTCTTGCCATGGATGCAAAGCAGTACAATGCTCTGTCTGCAGAAGAGCGGAAATGGTTACACGAAGCTGCCGATGCTTATGGCGAAAAGGTGAACGAGTTAGATAATGCATGGATTAAGAATGGCGAAGATGCGATTAAGGCATCTGCAAAAGAGTGGTATGTTCCATCCGAAGCCGAATTGTCAAAATGGAGAGAAGGTGCGATTGGCGCTTGGTTAGATGCTAAGGGCACGTTCGAGCCCGAGGTTGCGAAAAGAGTGCTTCTTGAACAAGGCATGGATAGCTTTGTTGCACAGCTGGAAAAAGCTGGCGCGCTATAGACAGAATTGTCACCTTAACGCGGAAAAGATCTTTTATCGTTAAAGCTGAACGCTAAACGGTCTTTTCCCTAACTAATTCATTAGATTTGGGTAACCATGGAAAGCCTCATTCTACTAGGCCTATTATTGTTTTTGATCCTGTGTGGTGCGCCCATTGGTTTCACTCTTATTTTGATACCTTTCTTCTATATTTTGATTACCGACGCGGTTCCGCTTATCTTAATCCCAAGCCAAATGTTTACCGCAATCGACTCCGTTCCCCTGACGGCAATTGCCTTTTTCATGTTGACGGGTGAATTAATGACAAGCGCAACGATCACCGATCGGCTTGTTGCATTGAGCCGGTCACTGATTGGCCGCCTGCGTGGCGGGCTGGCGCAAGTAAATGTTCTGGTAAGCATGTTTTTTGCCGGGATGAATGGTTCAGTTGTCGCCGACACAGCCACCGTGGGTGCATTAGTCCTGCCAGCGATGAAAAAGGCTGGTTACCCACCCGCATTTTCCGCTGCGGTCACGGCTGTTAGTTCGACGATTGGCGGCATTATTCCGCCGAGCATCATGATGATCGTCCTTGCTAATGCAACTGAAATTTCGGTCGCTTCCTTGTTTGCCGCTGGCATTATTCCTGGTTTGCTGATTGGTGCAGTGATCATGCTAATCAATCACTATTTTGCCGTAAAATATGATTTTGAGCGGAGCGATGAAAAATTTTCAGTGCGGCGCGCCGGACGCGAATTATATCGGTCTTCATTCGCCCTGTTGATTCCAGTGGTTCTGGTTGGGTCAGTTATGGGGGGCGTTGCGTCAGTGGTTGAGGCGGGTGCTATCACTGCAGTTGTCGCCTTATTTACTGGGGTCTTTGTCTATCGAACCATCAAATGGAAAGACTGTGCTGGCGCCTTCCGTCGTGCGTTCCGTAATTCAGCCATGGTATTTATCATCATCGCGGCGTCAGGACCGTTCAGTTGGTTGCTGACCTCGCTTGGTGCAATCGGTGATCTTGAGAATTGGTTGATGAGCCTTGCTGACTCGCCCTTGCTTTTCATTCTGGCGATAATGCTTTTTATTTTCTTACTTGGCATGGTCATGGACTCGGCCGTGAATATTATCGTCGTCGGCCCGGTTCTCGTTAACGTGATGGCGCAGGCTGGCTTTCCGGAGGTTCAGGCCGCTGTTGTCGTTATTGTTGGCTTTTTGATCGGTTCGGTAACACCGCCGGTAGGCGTTGCCTATTTTACATCTGCGACCATCGCTCAGGTAAGATTGGAAAAAGTAGCCGTGGCTTTGGTTCCCTATTTGGCCGGGCTTTTTTTACTTTTATTTTTCATCCTTGTCATTCCTGAGCTGACGATGTTTCTCCCCGGAATTATGAGTTAGGTCAAAGCTATGCTGCAACTCCTGAATAAATTTGACCGATTTATCTACCGTTTTTTGGAAGCGATGTGTTCATTGTTTCTGGCGCTTATGGTTGGCTTCACAATCTATACTGTTGTCATGAGATATGTTTTCGCATCCCCGCCTGTTTGGGGGGATTTGCTGACTGTTTTGAGTAATATCTGGTTGATGTTTATCGCGCTTTCGTTGACCGCCAGAGACAATGAGCATATCGCTTTGAACCTTATATATGAAAAGCTACCCGCCCGATTATCACTCTATATCCGCCAGTTCTGGAAGCTGATGATTATTTTGGTTGGCATAATTCTCATCATTTATGGCATTGATCTTGTCGAAGGCATGCGGGGTAAATATTGGGAGATGTGGCATTTTGAATTTACCGCACAAGGCATTGAGTTCAAGGAGAACTATATGCCAAAGAAATATGCAGTCATTATCCTGCCGCTTGC